>JALOPO010000034.1 GCA_025453855.1 Gemmatimonadaceae bacterium | reverse complement strand
CCGGCCCCGGACGGACTAGATTCCGCCCATGGCCGAACACATCCCCATCGCCAGCGACCACGCCGGCTTCGAGCTCAAGCAGCAGCTCGTGGCGGAGCTCCGCGCCCTCGGCTACGAGCCCGATGACCTCGGCACGACCTCCGAGGCGAGCACCGACTATCCCGACTACGCGCACAAGGTGGCCGAGCAGGTGAGCACGGGGGCCGCGAAGCGCGGCGTGCTCCTCTGCGGCACGGGACTCGGCATGAGCTACGCGGCCAACCGGTGGCCGCACGTGCGCGCGGGCGTCGCCTGGACGCCGGAGATCGCGGCGCTCTCGCGCCAGCACAACGACGCGAACGTCCTCGTGCTCCCGGCGCGCTTCGTGAGCGAGGCCGATGGGCGCAGGATCCTCGCGACCTGGCTCGCGACCGGCTTCGAGGGCGGGCGTCACGAGCGGCGCGTGGAGAAGATCGAGCTCGACGAGCACGCCCGCGACGTGATCGCGCACGAACCTCCTCACCACGGATGATGACGATGCTGATCCCGAGATCGCCGCGCTCGTGGAGGCCGAGATCACGCGACAGGGCGAGGGGATCGAGCTGATCGCGAGCGAGAACTTCGTGTCGCCGGCGGTGCTCGAGGCGATGGGCTCGCCGCTCACCAACAAGTACGCCGAGGGGCTGCCGGGCAAGCGCTACTACGGTGGCTGCGAGGTGGTCGACAAGGTCGAGCAGCTGGCGATCGATCGCGTGAAGCAGCTCTTCGGCGCCGACCACGCGAACGTGCAGCCGCACTCCGGCGCCACGGCCAACGCGGCGGTCTTCCTCGCCTTCCTCAAGCCGGGCGACACGATCCTCGGCCTCGACCTGTCGCAGGGCGGGCACCTCACGCACGGTTCGCCGGTGAACTTCTCGGGGCTGAACTACAACGCCGTGCACTACGGCGTGACCGACGACGGGCTGATCGACTACCCGCGCATGCGCGCCCTGGCGCGCGAGCACCGGCCGAAGCTGATCATCGCCGGCTACAGCGCCTACTCGCGCGTGCTCGACTACCAGCAGTTCCGTGACGCGGCCGACGAGGTGGGGGCGATCTTCATGGTCGACATGGCCCACTTCGCGGGGCTCGCCGCCACGGGGGTCTACCCGAACCCGGTGCCGATCGCCGACGTGGTGACGACGACCACGCACAAGACGCTGCGCGGCCCGCGCGGTGGGCTCATCCTCTGCAAGGCGGCGCACGCCAAGGCGATCGACAAGGCGATGTTCCCCGGCACGCAGGGCGGGCCGCTGGAGCACGTGATCGCCGCCAAGGCGGTGGCCTTCGGCGAGGCGCTCCGCCCCGAGTTCCGCGCCTACTGCGAGCAGGTCGTGCGCAACGCGCAGGCGATGGCGGCCGAGCTGATGCGACTCGGTCTCCACGTGGTGTCGGGCGGAACCGACAACCACCTGATGCTCGTCGACCTGCGCAGCCGGAGCATCACCGGCAAGGTGGCCGAGCAGGTGCTCGACCATGCGGGGATCACCGTGAACAAGAACACGGTGCCGAAGGAGACGCAGTCGCCCTTCGTGACGTCGGGGATCCGCATCGGCACGCCGGCGGTGACGACACGTGGCATGAAGGAGCCCGAGATGGTGCGCATCGCGCAGCTCATCGACCGCGTGCTGCGCGCCCCCGAGGATGCGGCGGTGCTCGAGTCGGTGAAGAGCGACGTGAAGGAGCTCACCGCGTCGTTCCCTCTCTACCCGATGCCCGCCACCGCCACCGCCTGATCCCGTCGCGGTCACCGTCCGTCTCCGTCGTCCGGTCGTCTCCGCTCCTCCGCTTTTCCCGCAGTTCGCGAACGGCTGGGAAAGCGGAGGAGCGGAGACGACCGGAGGACGGCGGCGTTCGTGCGGGCTCTCGGATGGTCGTTCTCCGACAGGCGGGCCGCGATGTTCGCGATGTGAGCGCAATGCGCGCGATGACGCGGTGGACGGCCGCTGCACATGAATCTCTCGGGCGACTCAGCCCGATGCAGGAAGTCGCTGCGTCGCATGCAGCGTGCAGGCTTTGTGCCGTTCATCGCGTTTCATCGCGCTCCATCGCGTTCACCGCGGCCCGGTCGTTCCTCGATGCGCCATCGCGTCCTTCGCGGCCCGTCCGTCCCGCGATGCGCCGTCGCGTTCACCGCGGCCCGTTCGTTCCCCCACGCCCGGACGCTCGCGGCCGGAGCTCGGTGACGGCGGCGGTCGCGCGATCGACGGCACGCCGGGTCATCGGGAGCGGCGCGTACGCGCCGCGCACCCAGGGGTCGTGGAGGTTCTGGTACCAGGGTGATCGCGGATCGCCGGACTGGCCCGGCGTGTTGGTGAAGCGCGACGAGTCGGGATGGGCGAGGTCGAAGAGGACCCGCAGGGAGGCGCCCCCACGCTGGAACTCGTCGCTGCCGGTGGCGAAGACGGTGTTGCCGTCGCCGCCACGCGGACGGGCGGACGGTTCGAGCGTGCGGCGAATCGAATCGGTGACCACGCGTCCGAGCGGATGCTCGATGCGCGTGCGATGCCAGTCGCCGTAGCGGCGGAAGAGCGAGTCGGCCGGGAGCGGCGCCTGCACCTGTGATGAGACGGTGGTGGTGTCGCGCGCCGCGCTGCGCGCCGCAGCCGCGAGCGCGCGCGCGAGCTGCCGGCCGCACGCGTCGCCATCCGCGACGTGCCCCCGCCAGGTGGCGGGAAGACGCTCGAGCGAGGGCGACGGGTCGCCGACATCGGCGCGCAACGCGCGCTCGAAGCCGCGATGGAGCAGCGGGGCGACCGCGTCGGCGCGCATGCGACCGTCCCACGCCCGCAGCGTCTCGTCGACCAACGCCGCCTGCGGCGCGTCGGCCATGACGCGCGGGCGGCACGCATCGTCGCGCAGCAGCCTGCGCACATGGGACGCCGAGAGCGAGAGATCGTCGTGCTGCAGCCGCGCCATGTCGTCGAGCGTGAGGCGCGGCGTCGAGTCGAGCACCTGCGCGATGCGCCGCGCGCGCCACGGCTCGGCCCAGCCACCGGGGGTGATGGCGCCGGGATGCGCGTAGCCGGCGGGGACATTCATCTCGTTCGCGCTGTGCACGGAACCAGTGCGCGGATCCACCACGTGCGGGAGCGCCGCGACGGGGAGGAAGCCATCCCACGCGAAGCGCGCCGAGACGGGAACCATGCCGCTGAAGCCGCGGCGCAGCGGCGCGATCCCCGCCACCTGCCAGCCGATCGTCCCGCGCGTGTCGCCCCACACCCAGTTGAGCGCCGGCGCGCGGGCGTACGACAGCGACGCGCGGAACTCGCGCCACGAGCGCGCCTGGTCGAGGCGCAGCGAGGCGAGGTACGGCGCCGTGCCACGCTCCAGCCACGCCGCGCGCAGCGCGTAGGCGAGGGCGCGCGCGGTGTCGACGTGCAGCACCGGCCACGCGCCCGCGAAGCGATGCGTCACCACCACGGGCGTGCTCCCCTTCACGCGGATCGTGTCGCGCTCGAGGCGCATCGCGCGCGCCGCACCCGTGGCGTCCACGTACGCATCGGGACGACCGGGGGCGAGCCGCAGCACCACGAGGTCCTCCATGTCCATGCTGAAGATCGTCAGCCCCCACGCGCCGACCGCGTTGCGCCCGATCGCCACGCCCGGCAGCGCCGGCTCGCCGCCGCCGATCACCTGCCATCCCGGCGCGTCGAGGTGCACGAGGTAGCGCAAGGAGGGGACGGTGATGGCACGATGCGGATCGTTGGCCACCAGCGGCTTGCCGCTCGCGCTGCGCCGCCCCGCGACCGCCCAGTTGTTGCTCCCCTCGCGCGGCTCGTCGCACGCGGTCCCGGTGCACGGTCGCGCCAGGAGCGCGTCGATCGCCGCCAGCGCCACGCGCCCATCATCGCGGCGGAACGGCGGCCGGAGATCGGCCGCCACGAACGCGGGGAGCCGCTGGTGCGCGCGGAAGCGCGCGAGCACGGTGGCCGGGATCGCCGCGTAGTCGACCGCACTGTCGCCGCGCAGCAGCGGATCGCCGGGCCCGTAGCCGCGTCGTGCGCGCAGCGTCGAGTCACCGTGGCGCAGCACCTCGCGCACGGTGGCGATCTCGCGCTCCACGTTGTCGAACAGCCCGTTGTGGCGCGACACCACCACCGCCGGCGTCCACCGCCCCGGCCGGATGCCGAGCAGCGCGAACTCCGGCGGGAGGAGCGTCGTGTCGCGATTGGCGGCGCCCACGTACGCGTTGATCCCCTCCACGAAGGCCCGCACGATCGCGCGCCCGCGCGGATGGTACCAGGCCAGATCGGCATCCAGGTCGCCGCGGTAGCGCAGGAGCCGCAGGCTCTCGTCGATCGGCACGCCGCGCGCCCCGACGATCTCGCTCATCGTGCCGGTCGCGAGGCGGCGCCAGTGCTCGAGCTGGAAGAGGCGGTCGCGCGCCACGCTCCACCCCTGCGCCATGAACAGGTCGTGCTCGTTGCGCGCGCGGATGTGCACCACGCCGGCCGAGTCGCGCAGCAGCGTGACCGGCGCGCGCAGGCCGGGGAGCGTGAGCGTGTCGTGCGTGCCGACAGGGCGCGGCCGCGGTGCGGGCGGCGCATCGGGGCGGTGACGCGCGGGCGGCGCGCCGGCGAGGAGCGCGAGCGCGACGCCGAGCGCGGGGAGGGGAGGGAGCGGCATCCCCCAACGCTCACCGACGCGCGCGTCCGGGCAAGGCGACGCCGCCCGCCCGCCGCGCCCGCGGCACCGCGGCTTGACCCGGCGGCCACATGCGTCCGGACGCGCGGTGCGCAAGTGGTTGTGACCGACGCCTGCCCATCCCATCATCAGGCACGCATCGGGGTACCCACCCCGCGCGAGGTGACCCTCAGGAGGCGGCGTGGCGGAGTTGGCGTTCCGGGACGGCATCATGGACCAGCTGCGGCTCATCGAGCCGCGGTTCCAGGAGCACGCATACCTGTTCGTGCTCGCCGCCCTCGAGCACTGCCAGCAGCGCCTCACCGAACGGCGTCACATCAGCGGGCGCGAACTGGCCGAGGCCTGCCGCGAGCTCGCGCTCGACCGCTACGGGGTGCTCGCCCGCCAGGTGCTCGAGCACTGGGGGCTCACCTGCACGCGCGACTTCGGCGACATCGTCTTCGCCCTCGTCGACCTCGGCCTCCTCATCAAGCAGCCGCACGACGCACGCGACGACTTCGACGCGGTCTACGACTTCGAGGCGGCGTTCGAGCGCGACTATCCCTGGCGCCGCGTCCCGCAGGGCTGACCGGCGCCGCCACCGGCCCCTCCCCCCTCCGGCCGCCCGGGTCATGCTCCCCGCCAAGCTCCCCGATTGCCAGCGCTGCAGCATCGGCGCCCTCCTGCCGCTGAGCGACTACGGCCGCGACGGTGCACCGATCACGTACAAGGCGTGGGTCTGCACGAACCCCACCTGCGGCTTCACGCTCCGCATCGACAACGGCGAGATCAGCTACGGCAAGCCGCCGGCGACGCGCTGAGCGCGCCGACCCCTCACGCGTCCCGCCGCCCGCCGGAGCCTCGCATGTCCCGCGATCGCCGCCCGCTGCCCGCCGTCGTCACCGCGTCCGAGGCGACGGCGCTCGACGCCGCGACCATCGCCACGCTCGATGGCGACTCGTACGCCCTCATGCGGCGCGCCGGGCTGGCGGCCGCCACCCGCCTCGACGAGCGGGAGCGGCACGCCACCACGAGCGCCGCGATCCTCATCGGGCCGGGCAACAACGGCGGCGACGGCTGGGTGATCGCGCACGAGCTGCGGCGGCGCGGGTGGACGGTGCGCGTGCACGCGCCGCTCCCGCCGCGCACCGCCGACGCGCAGCGCGCCCGTGACGAGGCAGTCGCCGATGGACCGTTCGACGACGCGAGCGGTGACGAACCTCTCGTCGTCGATGCGCTCTTCGGCACCGGCGTCGCGGGTGCGCCACGCGCCCCGTACGACGAGTCGCTCCGGATGCTCGCGGCGTCTGCACGGGCCGGCGCGCGCATCGCCGCCATCGACGTGCCGAGCGGGCTCGATGCCACCACCGGCGAGTCGCACGGTGCGATCGCCGCGCACGTCACGATCACCTTCGGCGCGGCGCGGCGCGGCCAGCTCGTGCGGCGCGACCTGGTCGGTGCACTCGAGCTCTGCGACATCGGCCTCGTCGACGCCGACGCGGCGATCCCGCGACTCGTCACCACGCCGTGGGCGCTCGCGCAGCTCCCCGCGATCGCCCCCGACGCCCACAAGGGTGTGCGGGGGCGACTGCGCATCCTCGGGGGCGGGGCGGGGATGGCCGGTGCGGCGATCCTCGCGGCGCGCGGTGCGCACGCCAGCGGCGTCGGCATGGTGCGCTGCGTCGTCGCCGAGTCGAGCATCGTGCCGCTGCAGGTCGCGGCCCCGTTCGCGACCGTCGAACCGTGGCGCGCCGATGGACTCTGGCCGCTCGAGGACGACGGCTGGCCGCACGCGATGGTCATCGGACCCGGGCTCGATGGCGGTGCGTCGCCCGAGAGCGCCGCCGCGCGCACGGTGCGCGGCGAAGTCGCGCGACAGCTCGCCGCCTATCGTGGCCCGATCGTCCTCGACGGTGGTGCGTTGAGCGCCTTCGCCGGTCGCGCCGACGAACTGGCCACGCTCCTCGGCGGCCGCCCCGCGCTCTGCACGCCGCACGCGGGCGAGTTCGCGCGCCTCATGGGGCACGCCGACGCGCCGCGCATCGATCGCTGGGTCGACCCGCAGCGACTCGCCGAACGACTTGGCTGCACGGTGCTCTACAAGGGCGTGCCGACGGTGATCGCCTCACCCGCTGGCGCGCTCCTCGTCGCGCCGTACGGCACGCAGGCGCTGGCGATGGGCGGCAGCGGTGACGTGCTCGCGGGCATCGCCGGCGCGCTGCTCGCCCAGGGGCTCGATCCCGTGCGGGCCGGCGCCGTGGCGGCCTGGGCGCACGGCACCGCGGCGCACGTCGCGACGGATCACAACGGGAGCTGGCGCGGCGTGACGATGGACGCGCTCCTCACGCACCTCGCGCGCGACACGTGGCACGGCGGGCACGACGACGGCGACGACACGTGGCACGCGGCGTCGCTCCTCGCGTCGCTCCCACCGGTGCCGACGCGCTGATGCCGCACCTCCCGCTCGGCCCCGGTCGCGAGTTCGCCGCCATCGCGCGCTGGGTCCGGCAGCTCGGCCGCACGGCGCACGAGATCGGCGATGACGCGGCGGTGCTCCCCTTCGGCGATGCGTTCCTTGTCGCGAGCACCGACGCGAGCATCGAGGAGGTGCACTTCCGCCGCGCGTGGCTCTCGCCCGCCGACATCGGCTGGCGCGCGACGATGGCCGCACTCAGCGACCTCGCCGCCATGGGGGCCGACGCCACGGGGATCCTGGTCGCCATCGCCGCGCCGCCCACGTGGGACAGTGATCTCGATGGCGTGATGCAGGGCGTGCGCGAGGCGTGCGAGGCGGCGCGCACCGTGGTCGTGGGCGGTGACACGACACGCGGCCCCGTGCTCATGCTCACGGTCACGGTGCTGGGGCGCGCCACGCGCCCGCTCCGCCGCGACGGGGCGCGTGCCGGCGATCACGTCTACGTCACCGGTGCGCTCGGCGGCCCCGGCGCCGCGCTCGCGGCCTGGCTTGGCGGGCACGAGCCGCGTCCCGTGCATCGTGCCCGCTTCGCGCGCCCCGCGGCGCGCCTCACCCTCGGTGCCTGGTGCGCCGCCAATGGCGCGACGGCCGCCATCGACCTCTCCGATGGCCTGGCCAGCGACCTCGCGCACGTGGCGGTCGCCAGCGGCGTGGTGTGCGACGTGGAGCTCGCCGCGATCCCGCGCTGCGACGGCGCCGACGCCATGGCGGCGCTCGCCAGCGGCGAGGAGTACGAGCTGGTGGTCACCGGCCCGCCCGGCCTCGATCGCCTGGCGCGGAGCGCACGCACGAGCGGGCTCACGATGATCGGGCGCGTGCGAGCGCCGGGACGGGGCGAACGGCCAGCGGTGCGCATCCTGCGCGACGGGGTGCGCGTTGACCCCCCTCCCGGGCACGACCACCTTTCCGGTTCATGACCACGCTTGCGGTCGCGCTCACCCTGCTCCTCGTCACGCCGCCGGCCGCGGGGATCGTCATCGTGGCCGCGCTCCTCCGCATCCCGCTCGGGGCGGACAGCATCTACGAGCGCATGGCGCGTGTCTGGGCGCGACTGCTGGTGCGCGCCGCCCGGGTGCGCACGCGCGTGCACGGCCTCGACGTCGCCGAGGCGCAGGCACCGCACGTCTACGTGGCCAACCACGTGAGCTGGTACGACATCTTCACCATCGCGAGCGTCCTCCCGCGCTGGTCGTTCGTGGCCAAGATGGAGCTGCGGAAGATCCCGATCTTCGGGCGCGGTGCCGAGGCGGTGGGCACCGTCTTCATCGAGCGCCAGAATCGCAAGGCGGCCTTCGCCACCTACGAGCGTGCGGCGGCGCAGATCCGCGCGGGAATGAGCGTCGTCGTCTGTCCCGAGGGGACGCGCGGCGACGACTACGCGCTGCGCCCGTTCAAGAAGGGGCCGTTCGTGCTCGCCATCGCGAGCCAGGTGCCGATCATCCCGGTCGTCGTGCACGGCACGCGCGACGTGATGCGGAAGGGATCGTGGTGGATCCGTCCCGGCACCGTCGACCTGCACTTCCTCGAGCCGATCCCCACCGCCGGCCTCACCTACGCCGATCGCGAGCGCCTCATGGTCCGCACCTGGTCCGCGATGGCGCATGCGCTCGAGCAGCAGTACGGCGTCACCAGCGACCGTCGTCACGCCATCGCGCGCGACGATGGCGAGCCGATCACCGTCGATCGTCCCGCCCTCAGCGGCGCCTGATCGTTCCGCACCCCTCCCTCTCCGACTCCCTGTTCGCCCATGCCGACCATCGTTGACATCACCGCCCGCGAGATCCTCGACAGCCGCGGCAATCCCACCGTCGAGTGCGACGTGACGCTCGAGAGCGGAACGATCGGCCGCGCGGCGGTGCCGAGCGGCGCCTCGACCGGCGAGCGCGAGGCGGTCGAGCTGCGCGACGGCGACGGCGCGCGCTACCTGGGCAAGGGGGTGCTGCAGGCGGTGCAGGCGATCGAGGAGGAGATCGCGCCGGCGCTGGCGGGGATGGTGGCCGCCGACCAGATGGGGATCGACGCCGCGATGCTCGCCCTCGACGGGACGCCGAACAAGGCGCGCCTCGGCGCGAACGCGATCCTCGCCGTCTCGCTGGCCTCCGCGCGGGCGGCCGCCGACGAGCTCTCGCTCCCGCTCTACCGCTATCTCGGCGGGCCGCTCTCGCGCGTCATGCCGGTGCCGCTCATGAACATCCTGAACGGTGGCGCGCACGCGACCAACACGGTCGACTTCCAGGAGTACATGATCGTCCCCATCGGCGCCGAGTCGTTCGGCGAGGCGCTGCGCATGGGGGCGGAGGTCTTCCACGCGCTCAAGAAGGTGCTCGTGAAGCGCGGGCTCTCCACGGGCGTGGGTGACGAGGGCGGCTTCGCCCCCGACCTGAAGACCGACGAGGACGCGCTGCGCGTGGTGATCGAGGCGATCGAGAAGGCGGGATACGCGCCGGGGCAGCAGATCGCGATCGCGCTCGACTGCGCGAGCTCGGAGCTGTTCAAGGACGGCATCTACCACTTCCACAAGAGCGGCGCGGCGAGTCGGGACGCGGCGGGGATGATCGAGCTCTACTCGCGGTGGCTCGACGACTACCCGATCGTGAGCATCGAGGACGGGCTGGCCGAGAACGACTGGGATGGCTGGAAGCAGCTCACCACGGCGCTTGGCTCGCGGCTGCAGCTGGTCGGCGACGACCTCTTCTGCACGAACCCCGAGATCCTCGCGCGCGGCATCGAACAGGACGTGGCCAACGCGATGCTGGTGAAGGTGAACCAGATCGGGACGCTCACCGAGACGATGCAGGCGATGGAGCTGGCGCGCAGCGCGGGCTACAACAACGTGGTGTCGCATCGCTCGGGCGAGACGGAGGACACCTTCATCGCCGACCTCGCGGTCGGGACCGGGGCGGGGCAGATCAAGACGGGTAGCGCGAGCCGCACCGACCGCATCGCCAAGTACAACCAGCTGCTGCGCATCGAGGAGGAGCTGGGCGAGATGGCCGAGTATCCGGGCGGCGGCATCTACGGGCTCTGAGGTGGCGCGCGGCACGACGACCGAGGGGGCGCGCCGCTCGCCGCTGGCCACCGTGGCGAAGCTCGCGCTCGCCGCGGTGGTGCTCCTCTTCGCGGTCGAGGGCGGCGAGTACGGCACGAGCGACCTGCTGCGGGTGCGGCGCCAGATCGCGCGCACGCGCAGCGACATCGATTCGCTGCGCGGCGTGGTCGACTCGCTGGCGCTGCGCAAGCGGCGGCTGCAGGGCGACGTGGCGCTGCAGGAGCGGATCGCACGCGAGGAGTTCGGGATGGTGCAGGGCGACCGCGAGCTGCTCTACCGCTTCATCCCGCCCGACACGGCGACGGCCGACAGCGCCGCTCGCCCGCCGCGGTGAGCGCAGGTGCGCCCCTTGACCGTGGGGCGTGACCGGTTACTCTTCCCGTCCTGACGCGGGGTGGAGCAGCCTGGTAGCTCGTCGGGCTCATAACCCGAAGGTCGCGGGTTCAAATCCCGCCCCCGCCATGCCCCGGTGTGTCGCTGACACACCGGGGCGTTCGTTTTGGATCTGCGCCAGTGGCGTCAAATCCCGCCCCCGCCATGCCCTCGTGCACTTCGGTGCACGAGGGCGTTCGTTTTGGATCTGCGCCAGT
>JALOPO010000426.1 GCA_025453855.1 Gemmatimonadaceae bacterium | reverse complement strand
ATAATGATAGTTGCTTCTCAACTATCATGAAGTAGCTTCCGTCGGTCGCCCTGCGCAAGCGGCGACACTCACCCGGCCAATCGTGACCGCGCCTTCCCTCGTGCAACCGACCCTCGCCGATTCGTCGGCACCCGCGCACGACACCGGGATCCCCGGTGCGGCGGCGCGTCCGGTGCTCGATGGCCTCGGGGCCACGGCGTCGATCATCTGCGCGGTGCACTGCGTGGCGGTGGCGCTCCTGCTCGGCGCGCTCCCGGCCATCGGCGCGCTCGCCGATCCGCGCATCGAGTGGAGCTTTCTCGCCTTCAGCGCCGTGATCGGCGCCTGGTCACTGCTCCCGGCGCGTCGGCATCATCATGATCGCGCTCCGCTCACGGCCTTCCTCGCGGGGATGCTGGTGCTCGCGGCGACGCGACTCGCGGGCGTCTCGCATCCGTGGATCGAGGCGCTCCTCGTCGTCATCGGGGCCTCGTGCATCGTCTGGGCGCACTGGCGGAACCGCCGCCTGATGGCCGCCCACGTCTGCTCGCACCGCGCGCACGCGCACTGAGCGCGCGCGCGCGGCGCCGCCGCGTCAGGCGCCGAGGAGTCGCGTCCCGGCTTCGCCGTTGAGGATCACGGTGTAGTGGATCGGGAGCGCGGGATCGAGCGAGTCGCGCACCGAGCAGTACTTCGTGACCGCCAGGTGCACCGCGCGCTCGGCATTCGCCCGGTCGATGCCGTCGCCGTCGAGGTGGTAGACGAGATCCACCGCGGTCACGCGCGCCGGCACCGCATCGGCGCGCGCGCCGGTGGCCTCGATGCGGAGCGCGCGCACCGGCGTGCGTCGCTTCTCGAGGATCATCGTCACGTCGACCGCGGTGCAGGCGGCGAGCGCCCCCACCAGCCCGTCGACCGGGCTCGGCCCCGTCTCGCCGCGACCATCGAGGCGCGACACGCTCCCGCCCGGCCGGCTCACGTCGAAGCGCTGGTCGCCGCCCCAGACGACCTCCACGCGCGAGGGCGGCTTGCCCGCATGCGGCGCGGTCATGCGCGCACCGCCGCCGCCGGACCGGTCTCGATCGGCGTGCGCACCGCGTTGCCGTACTCCGTCCAGCTCCCGTCGTAGTTGCGCACGTCGATGTGGCCGAGGAGGAAGGTGAGGGCGAACCAGGTGTGGCTCGATCGCTCGCCGATGCGGCAGTAGGTGATCGTCGGGCGACCCGTGACGAGACCCTGCTCGTGCTCGTAGATGGCGCGCAGCTCGTCGGCGCTCCGGAAGGTGCCGTCGGCGTTGGCGGCGCGGGCCCACGGCACGCTGCGCGCCCCGGGCACGTGCCCACCGCGCATCGCCCCTTCCTGCGGATACTCGGGCATGTGGAGCTTCTCGCCGGTGAACTCGGCCGGCGAGCGCACGTCGACCAGCTGGCCGCCGGTGCGCGACTGCGCGAGGACGTCGGGGAGGAAGGCGCGGATGCGTGCATCGTCGCGCTCGCGCGCCACGTAGTGCGACGGCGCGCGCGTGGCGAGCTCGGTGACGAAGGGGCGCTCCTCGAGCTCCCACTTCAGTCGCCCGCCGTCGAGCAGGCGCGCGTTGGTGAAGCCGAAGAGGCGGAAGACCCAGAAGGCGTACGCCGCCCACCAGTTGTTCTTGTCGCCGTAGAAGACGACCAGCGTGTCGTCGTCGATCCCCATGCGACGGAGCAGCGCCTGGAACGCCTCGCGTCCCACGTAGTCGCGCATCACCGGGTCGTTCAGGTCGGTGTGCCAGTCGATCTTCTGCGCACCCGGAATGTGCCCGATGTCGAAGAGGAGGACGTCCTCGTCGCATTCGAGGAGGCGGAGCTGCGGATGCTCCAGGTGGTCGGCGAGCCACTGCGTGCTCACCAGGACCTCGGGGTGCGCGTACCCCTTGGCGGCGATCGTCGGATCGGGGGGAAAGGCGGTGCGTGTCATGCGATCGGATGGTGCGGAAGCCCGTGGTCCCGCGCGGTGCGGGACGCCCGCCCTCAATCTGGCGACGCGTGCGCGGTCCTGTCGTCTCCGTGGCGCGCGCGTGCGATGGCCTCGTCACCTCGAACGGCGGGTGGAACGGCAGGGGACGGCAGGGACGAGCAGGGGACCGCAGGACTGCGGTGGGCTGCGTGGCGCACCCGCGTGCCCGGCGTGGCGAATGGAGCCCGAACGTCGCGCCACATCGGCGTCCGTCCGGCGGTGTCCTGCCGTTCCCTGCATTGCCCTGCCTCTTGCTGCCGTCCACCGGCAGTTCACTGCACCGGCGGTCCCCGTGGAATCTGGGGGCGACCATCGCCGACGGCGGCTAGCTTCCGGCGATGGTTCCCGAGGCATCGCTCTCGCAGGCCGGCGGGCCGACCGCGGCGCTCGATCCGGCCACGTTGCGCGTGGACGGCGACGCGGTCGTGTACCGGCTCTACGACATCGGCTACGAGATCCACCTCGACCGCGCCCTCGAGCTCCTCGCCACGCAGGCGCCCGCGCGGGTGCGCCCGGTGCGCGGCGAGGCCCAGGCGCTGCAGATCACCAATCCGCCGCTCACGGTGATCCTCGGCAGCGAGGCGGTGGTGATCGGCGGCGCGCGGCTCCCGGTCGAGGTGAGCGCGCGGATCTTCGACTTCGGCGTCGCCTCGCTGCGCGCGCAGCTCGCCGCGCCGCCGCACGCCTCGTGGGCCGCCTTCACGGCGTGGGGGCAGGCGCTCGACGACTCGAGCACGCTGCGCGCGCTCCTCGACGG
>JALOPO010000425.1 GCA_025453855.1 Gemmatimonadaceae bacterium | reverse complement strand
AGCGACACCAGCGTGCGCGTGCGGTAGGTGAGCATCGAGCGCGTGTAGATGCGCGCGATCGCGAGCGCGCTATGCAACGGCCACCTCCGTCTCGTCCCCGGGCGTGGCGAGCGCCGCCTCGGCCCGCTCGAGCAGGTCGGCGAGCGAGAGCGTCACCGGCCCGTACTCGGCCACGCGCACACCGGCGCGCACCAGCGCCTCGAGCACCAGTGGCAGGTGCGACGCATCGGGGAGATCCGACTCCAGCACCGCCCAGCCCTCCTCGACCGCCACCGGTGCCCCGTCGCGCAGGTGCAGGAGCACCCGCGCCCGCGCCGCGTGCTCGGCCGCCACGCGCGCACGCACGCGCGTGCCGCGCAGCGCGGTGCCGAGGGCGGGGATCGCATCCGTGGCCACCAGTCGCCCGCGCACGAGCAGCGCCGCCCGGTCGCAGAGCGCGAGCGCCTCCTCGGTGCTGTGCGTCGCGAGCAGCACCGTGACGCCGGCGCGATGCTGCACCACCTCGCGCACGAAGGCGCGCAGCTCGCGCGCCGTCACCGGATCGAGTGACCGCGTCGGCTCGTCGAGGATCAGGAGCGGTGCCCGCGTGACGAGCGCTCGCGCGAGCAGGACGCGCTGCCGCATGCCGCTCGAGAAGGAGCCCACGAGCTGCTCGCCGGTGTGGCCCAGCCCCACGATGTCGAGCACCTCGTCCACCGCGTCATGCAGCGCGTCGCCGCGCAGTCCGTAGAGCGCGCCCATCAGCCGCACGTTCTCGCGCGCCGAGGCGCGCCAGAAGAGCGCGCGTTCGTCGGGCGGGACGACGGCGATCCGCTCGCGCACCGCGGCGGCATCGCGCCCCTCGATGCGGATCGTGCCGGCGTCCGGCACGAGTGCGCCGGCGACGAGCTTGAGGAGCGTCGTCTTCCCCGCGCCGTTGGCGCCCACGATGCCAAGGATCTCGCCGCGCTGCACGGTGAGCGAGAGCGCATCGACGACCGCGCGCGGCGCGGTGCCGGGCGCGCCACGCAGGCGTCGCCAGAGCGAGCGATCGGCGCGGAAGCGCTTGGTCACGCCCTCGAGGACGACCAGCGGATCGGCGGCGGCCGCGCGCGGCATCGTCATGCGGCCACCGGGGCGCCGGCGCCATCCAGCAGCCAGCGCGCGACCGCGCGCAGCCGCGCGAGATCGCGCGGGATGTCGAGTCGCCGGAGCGGGACCGCGGCCGCCAGCGTCGCCGCGCGATCGAGCGCCGCCACCGCGTCCTCGGCACCGAGCAGCGCGGCGAGCTTGCCGGCGGCGGCGAGGTGCGGCACCGCCTGACGCGGCGCGAGGTCGTGCCGCTGCGCGTCGCCACCGGTGATCGGGTGCACGAAGGCGATCGCCGCCAGCGGGATCGGCTGCGCGGGCGCGAGCGTCACCGCGAGGCGTCGCTTGCCCCACCCGTCGTCGGCGGTCGCCGGCGCCGCATCGGTCGCGAGCGCGTCGGCGACGTCGGGACGCACGCGCAGCGGGAGTCCGGCGGGGAGGAGGAGCGGACGACGATCGCGCATCGTGATCACGGTCGCATCGTCGGCCACCAGTTGGGCGCCGAGCGCCGTGCAGGCGGCGGCGAGCGTCGACTTCCCTGCCCCGCGCGGTCCCACCAGCGCGATCGCGCCGGCCGGCGTGGTGATCGCGCTGGCGTGCAGCACCCACGCGCCGGTGCGATGCAGGAGGAGCGGGAGGACGTGCCCGATCACGTCGAGGGCGACGGCCGACGGATCGGCGCCCTCGGGACGCTGGTGGTCGATCGTGCGATCGTCGATGCGGTAGCGCCCCGTGTCGCTGACCGTGAGCAGGTGCGCGTCGCCGTCGCGCTGCAGCGTGAGGGTGATGCCATCGGCCACGGCGACGCGGCCGAGCACCGGCGATGCTGACGCGGGTGCGTGCGGCGCGACGAGGTCGCGCGTCCGGAGCACCCACGACGACGGGCTCCCGGCTGTTGCCAGCGGGAGCCCGGGCAGGTCGCGATCGGCGGCGAGGATGCCGCCGAACGCGGCGAAGGCGTGGATCGACTCGGCCGGGTGGGGCCGCGTCACGATGTCAGGAACGTCCCGGCGGCTGCTCGACCGGGAGGCAGTCGCAGGCGGCGGCACCGCCGTTCACGACATCGAGGTTGATCGATCCGACGCCCGGCGAGAGCTGCGTGAGCTCGCGGAAGGTGCCGAATCGTTCGAGACGCGGACGCTCGTACATGGAGACTCCTGAAGGGCCGGAGCGAAGTATATGGTCGAGGCTGCCGATCGCAACGGGCGGCGGTCGGCTCGTACCGTACACGCGCCGCCTCAGCGGAGCGTCACACCATCGAGCGGGACGAACGAGGCGACGTGGGCCAGCGGCTCCCCGACCGGCTCCCCGTCGACCTCCACCCAGGCATGGGCATCGAACGCGCCAGCGGTGCGCCGGACGCCCACCCGCACGGTGGCATGGAGCCCGGCTTCGTGCAAGCGTCGCCGGAGGGCGGTGGCCCGGACGAGGCAGCCGCGGTCACCCGGGAGGACGGCCAGCGCCCGATCGACCGCGGCGCGCCAGCGCCCGATGATCGCCCGAAGCTCGACCGGCCCGCGATCGCGCGCCGCATGCTGCCGCCCGTGCGCCGCAGGGAGCGCGCCAGCGGGATCGAGCAGCGCGCGGTCGTCGCTGCGCTCGACGAGGTCGCCCACCGCGCGGCCGGCCAGCATCCGACGCACCGCCAGGACGGTGGCGGTGGC
>JALOPO010000424.1 GCA_025453855.1 Gemmatimonadaceae bacterium | reverse complement strand
CCCGCTGCTCCTCGTCGTGCGCGCGCTCCCGTCACGCGCGCTGCTGCGCCTCGACTGGTCGACGCTCACGCTCATCGCCGGCGGGCTCGCGCTCGGCGGACTGCTCGAGGCGTCGGGGCTGGCGGCGCGGATCGGCGCGCTGCTCGCCGCGCCGACGCTTCCGGAGACCACACGGCTCGCCCTCGTGTGCGTGGCCGCGGCGCTCATGAGCAACACCGGCACCGCCACGCTGCTCATCCCGCTCGCGCTCCAGCTCGCGCCCGGCGCGGCGACCGCGATCCTCGTCGCAAACGCCTGTTCCCTCGGCATCCCGTTCACCATCAGCACGCCGCCCAATGCGATGGTCGCGGCGCGCGGGCTCCCCGCGCGCGACCTCCTCGCGGTCGGTGCACCGCTGATGCTCGCCGGGCTCGTGCTCCTCGTGGTGACCGGGCCATCGGTGCTGCGCGCGCTGCGGTGACACGCGCATCGTGCGGCGCGCGCGGCCACGGTCGGGCATGAGTGCGATGCACCGATTGCACCAGAAGCCCATACGAAACGCCTGCGTCGCACGGTAGCTTGGCGCCAGCGACGTGACGCCGGGCGACATCTCGAAGCCGAAGTCGCGGCGTCGCGCGACCGGACAGCGACTGCATGCCGGACTCCGGCTCCCACATCGAGACTGTGCTCGGCATCGGCCGCGTCGAGCGGGCCGTCGCGCGTGCGTTGCGGCTGCGCGCGCCCGACGATCCGCTCCAGGCGCGCTTCCAGGCGCTCCTCGCCCTCGGTGCGCTGCTGGCGGCGATCACGCTGCTCCTGCAGGGCGTGATCGCGGTCGTCACGGCCACGGAGTCGCCCCTGCGCTGGCTCCGCCTGGCCGCGAACGTGGGCTACGCGGCCGTTGCGCTCCACGTGCTCGTCGGCCCCATGCGACGCGGCGACGTCCAGCGCGCGGTCACCGTCTACGCCTTCGCCACCGCCCTCTACTATCTCGCGAGCGCGGCGGTGGTCGGCTTCCGCCACCAGCCGCAGATCATCGCCGCGGCGATCACGCCCGCCATGCTGCTCGCGCTCTTCGGGCGCCCGCGAGCACTCGCCCTCTGGGCGACGCTGATGCTGCTGGCGGTCGCGATCGGGATCTTCGGCCCGCGACAGGATCCCGGCGCCACGCTGCCGGTCACGCAGTTCGTGTCGATCATGCTCACCTTCGTGGTGAGCGGCATGGTGGTGCTGCGCCATCGCGATCACCTGGTCGGCGACCTGCGCGAGCACCGCGCGCGCGCGGCCGAGCTCGAGGCGCGCAACGCGGAGCTGCAGCGCGTCATCGCCGAGCGCGACCAGCTCGCCCGCGAGCGCGAGGGGGCGCAGCGCCTCGAGGCGATGGGGCGCATGGCGGGGGGTGTCGCCCACGACTTCAACAACATCCTCGCCGTGCTCGCCGGTCACGTCGACCTGCTGCGCGAGTCGCCGGGCGTGGATCGCGCGGATGTCGAGGAGATGGGCGGCGTCATCGACCGCGGCGCGCGCCTCACCGCGCAGCTCCTCGCCTTCGCGCGACGGCAGGCATCGGCCTTCGTCCCGCTCGACCTCGCGGCGCTCGTCACGGAGCTCGAGCCGATGCTCGCGCGCGCGGCGGGCACGCCGGTGCGCCTCGCGATCGACGCACCGCACCCCGTGGTCGTGCGCGCCGACCGCTCGCAGCTCGAGCAGGTGCTCCTGAACCTCGTCGTCAACGCGCGCGACGCGATGCCGGACGGCGGCACGGTGCAGCTTGGCGTGCACGCCGAAGCGCGCATCGGCGGCCCGGGCATCGCGGTGCTCGACGTGCGCGACGATGGCCTGGGCATGGACGCCGCCGTCCGCGAGCGCCTCTTCGAGCCCTTCTTCACCACGCGGGCCGCCGATGGCGGCGCGGGGCTCGGCCTCGCCAGCGTCTACGGCATCGTGCAGCGCCACGACGGGACGATCACCGTCGAGAGCGCGCCGGGTGCCGGGGCCCGCTTCGTCATCACGCTGCCACTGCACGAGGGCGCCCCGCTCATCGTCGCCCCGGAGGAGCTGTCGGTGCCGTCAACGGAACTGCTGGGACGACGCGTCCTGCTCGTCGAGGACGAAGCCGCCGTGCGGCAGGTGCTCGAGCGCGTGCTGCTGCGCGCGGGGTGCGTCGTGACCGTGGTCGCCGACGGCGCCGCCGCGCTCGCGCGCCTCCCCGCGGCGGCCCGCGATCACGACACGCTCGTGAGCGACATCCGGATGCCGGGCGCGTCGGGCGCGGAGGTCGCGGCCGCCTTCCTGCACGCACGTCCCGACGGCACGGTGGTGCTCATCTCGGGCGACCACGATCCCGCGCTCGTCGCGCGTATCGTCCCCGCGGGCGACGTCACCTTCCTCGCCAAGCCCTTCACCAGCGCGCAGCTCGTGCGTGCGCTGGCCGGCGCCCCGCCCGACGCTCAGCGCCCGAACCAGTAGCTCGCCTTCACGAGGAAGACGTTGTCCGGGCGGCGTCGCGCGAGCGTGGTCCATCCCTCGCCGATCGACGGCGTCCCCTGCACCCCCGCCGATGCGTCGCGTCCCTGCGCGAAGACGAAGAAGAGCACCGAGCCCGGGCGATACTCCCACCGCAGCACGTTGTTGGTGCGGAGCTGCCCGAAGCTGAACCCCTGCAGTCCGTCGTCGCGCGTGTACGACGTGAAGCGATCGTCGTAGTCGCGGGCGCGCCCGTCGGCCAGGCGGCGCCAGTCGCTGTACGCCCCCGTGCTCACGAACGGCTCCAGGTAGCTCTCGAAGCTGAGCCGCGGCGTGAAGGTCCAGTTCACGCGCAGCTGCGCCGACGTGGTGCGCTGGTCGAGGCGCGCGAAGGTGTAGCTCGTGACGTCGCCGTCGGTGAAGTTGCCGTACCACTGCTGGTCGTCGATGGAGCGGCGCGCCGAGAGCGAGAGCGAGCCGGTGAGCCGTGCGCC
>JALOPO010000423.1 GCA_025453855.1 Gemmatimonadaceae bacterium | reverse complement strand
CCGCTCGTGGCGGCGGTGGTGCGCGTGCAGCCGCGCGACGCGGTGCTGCGCACGGTGCAGTTCCGCACGCTCGCCACGCTGCGTCGCGAGGACGAGCTGCGGCTCGCCTTCCGCGACTGGGTGCGCAATGCGCCCGGCGAGCCCGCACCGTTCAAGGAATACGCGCGCACGCTGCTCGCGCTCGATCGCCCCGAGGCGGCCGATTCGGTGCTCGACCTGGCGACGCGCGCGATCCGCGACCCGCGCGACTTCACCGCCGAGCTGGCGCAGGTGGCGGCCGCGCGTCGCGCGTGGGGCGACGCGGCCCGGCGCTGGCGCACGGCGCTGGCGATCGAGCCGGCGCTCGCGGGCGCGGCCATCGCCTCGCTCGCGCAGGCGCCGGCGGCCACGCGCGACACGCTGCGGGAGGCGCTGGGCGGCGCGCCCGCGCTGGTCGCGCCGCGGCTCGCGCTCGCCGAGCTCGAACTCGCGTGGGGGCTCCCGCGTCGCGCGTGGGGCGCACTCGCCGACCTCCCACCCGACGAGACCACGGCCGTCGCGTGGCGGAGCTTCGCCGAGCGTGCCGAGGAGCAGCGTGCGCCACTCGCGGCGCGCGACGCGTGGGCCGCGCTGCACGCGTGGCGTCGCGATCCCGAGGCGGCGCTCCGGTCCGCCACCAATGCCCTCGACGGCGGGGACGCCGCCGGCGCGCTCCCGCTCGTGACCGAGGCGCAGGGGCTGCTCGTGCCGCGGCTCGCGCTGCGCGACGCGATCCCCGTGCGACTGCGCGCCCTCGCCGCACTCGGGCGCGCCGCCGATGCGACGGCGCTCGTCGATTCGGTGCGGCCATCGGTGCCCGCGGTGCAGCTGCGCGTCCTCGAGGGCGAACTCGCGTGGGCCTGGTTGCGGGCCGGCGACGTGGCGCGTGCTCGCCCGCTGGTCACGCGCCTGGACGATGACGAGGCGAGTGCGCTGCTGGCCGTCTACGAGGGCGACCTCGCCACGGCCCGCGCGAAGCTCGCCGGCGCCGACGCCGCGAACACGCTGCTCATCGTGCCGCGCGCACTGCTCGCCCGCAGCACGGTCGCGCGCGCGCCGGCCGCCGGGCAGGGGCTCGCGGCGCTCGCGCGCGGAGACAGCACAGCCGCGGTCACGGCGCTCGAGGGCGCGGCGATCGAGGTGCAGGGCGCGGCGCCGCTCGTGCTCGCGCTGGCGGCGCGCGTGCGTGCGGGACGCGGCGACGTGGTCGGTGCGATCGCGGCATGGGAGCGCGTGGTCAGCACGTACCCCAATGCCCCCGAGGCACCGGAGGGCGACCTGGAGTGGGCGCGGCTGTCGCTGCAGCAGGGCGACGCCGCCACCGCCGTCGCGCGCCTCGAGCACCTCATCCTCACCTGGCCGCAGAGCGCGCTCGTGCCACAGGCGCGTCGCGCCCTCGACGACGCGCGGCGACGCGCCGCTGCGTCGACCACGGGCATGGCGAGCGCGGCGCGCCGTGCCACCCCCCCGATCGAGGCGATGCGATGAGCCGCGTCCCCCTGCGAACGCTCGCGGTGCTCGCCTGCACGCTCGTGCTGGGTGCGCGCGATGCCCTCGCGCAGCACCTCCTCGTCCCCATGGACGACGAGCAGCGCAACCACCTCAAGGCGTACGGCCTGACCTACGCCGCGCTGCAGCGTGGCGAGAAGGGCGAGTGGCTGCTCAACTACCGCGGCGGGGCCTTCCTCCTCGGCGACACCCCGGCGTCGCGCCGCCGCGCCGCGCTCGACGGCATCACCGTCGCCGCGATCGACGACGGCACGCTGGCCGGCATCCGCAGCGAGATCGCGGGCGCCAACATGGACGCCGTCCCGCTCGAGCGCGCGCCGAAGATCGCCATCTACTCGCCCCCCACCGCACAGCCGTGGGACGACGCGGTGACGCTCGCGCTCGACTACGCGGGGATCCCGTACACGCGCGTCTGGGACCAGCAGCTCCTGCAGGGCAAGCTCGCCGACTACGAGTGGCTGCACCTCTTCCACGAGGACTTCACGGGGCAGTTCAACAAGTTCTACATCTCGTACCGCGGCTCGCCGTGGTTCGTGAACCAGGTGAACCGCGCCACCGCCGCGGCGCGCGAACTCGGCTTCGCGAACGTGGCGGCACTGAAGAAGGCGGTGGCCGAGCGGATCCGCGCCTACGTGGAGAACGGGGGCTTCCTCTTCGCCATGTGCGGCGCGAGCGAGACGCTCGAGCTGGCGCTCGCGGGGCAGCAGGTGGACATCGCGAGCGCCTTCACCGACGGCTCGCCGGTGGACGCCGACGCCGACACGCGCATGGACTGGTCGCGCGCCCTCGCGGTGCAGAACGCGCGCCTGGAGCAGAATGCGCTCGTGAACAGCATGAGCGACATCGACGGCCACCAGGTGAACGTCCCCGGTCGCCGCCGCCCGCTCGGCACCTTCTCGCTCTTCGCCTTCAGCGCCAAGCTCGATCCGGTGCCGACGATGCTCGTGCAGGACCACCGTTCGGTGCTCCCCGACTTCTACGGCGTGACGACCAGCTTCACCCGCGCGCTCCTCAAGCCGTCGACGCGGATCCTCGCCACCGAGGATGGCGCCCCGCTCGTGAAGTACGTGCACGGCACCTACGGCAAGGGCGCCTTCACCTACCTGGGTGGCCACGATCCCGAGGATCCGCAGCACGAGGTGGGCGCGCCGCCCACCGACCTCGCGCTCTACCCGACGTCGCCCGGCTACCGGCTGATCCTGAACAACGTCCT
>JALOPO010000422.1 GCA_025453855.1 Gemmatimonadaceae bacterium | reverse complement strand
CCTGCACGCCGATGACGACGCCCCGTTCGCGGCCCTCGTCTTCAAGACGCAGAGCGAGCCGCACGTGGGGACGATCTCGTACCTGCGCGTGCTGAGCGGGAGCATGACCGCCGGCGCCGACGTCCACAACGCGACGCGCGATGGCACGGAGCGCCTCGCCAACCTCGCCGCGCCGCTCGGCCGCGAGCGCGTGGAGGTGCTGCGCGTGCATGCGGGCGACATCTGCACCGTCGCCAAGCTCCGCAACACGCACACCAACGACACGCTCTCCACGCGCGCGCATCCCATCCGCCTGCCGGCGATCGCGCTTCCGGAGCCGCTGGTGCACTTCGCGGTGCGCGCAACCAGCCGCAACGACGAGGAGAAGCTGCAGGTCGGGCTCCACGCGCTGCACGACGAGGACCCGACGCTCGAGGTGCACCTCGACGCCGAGACGCACGAGACGATCCTCTCCGGGCTCGGCGAGCGGCACGTCGAGGTTGCCCTGGCGCGCCTCACGCGACGCTACGGCGTGGGCGCGGAGCTGGCGGCGCCGCGCATCGCCTACCGCGAGGCGCTCTTCGGCACCGGCTCGGCGCGCGGCCGCCACAAGAAGCAGAGCGGGGGGCGCGGGCAGTTCGGCGACTGTCACGTGACCATCTCGCCACTCCCGCGCGGTGAAGGCTACGTCTTCGTCGACAGCATCGTGGGTGGCGCGATCCCCTCGAAGTACATCCCGGCCGTCGATGCGGGCATCCGCGAGGCGGCGCAGCGTGGCGTGCTCGCCGGCGCACCGGTGGTCGACTTCCGCGCCGAGGTCACCGATGGGTCGTTCCACTCGGTCGACTCGAGCGAGCTCGCCTTCCGCCTCGCCGGCATCCTCGCCTTCAAGGCCGCGGTGGCGCAGTGTCGCCCCGCGCTCCTCGAGCCGATCGACAGCGTGGAGATGGAGGTCCCCACGGCGGTCCTCGGCGACGTGCTCGGCGACGTGTCGTCGCGGCGCGGGCACATTCTCGGCACCGACTCGGCCGGACCGCGGATGACGGTCGTGCGAGCCACGATCCCGCGCGCCGAGCTCCATCTCTATGCCACGCACCTGCGCGGGCTGACGCACGGCAACTGCCGCTTCCGGGCGCGCGCCGCAGGCTATGAGGTGGCGCCGGCCGAGGTGTCGGCGCGTGTGGTGGAGGCCGCGCAGAAGGCGCAGCAGGAGACGCATCACGGCTGACACGGCAGCCAGGGGAGACGGGCGGGGGCGGCGCTCCGGGCGGGGCGCCGCCCTCGCCCGTCTCCGTATCTCGCTGATGCATGCATGCGACACCACCGATGCATGAGCTGTTGCGTGACGGCCTCATCCATACATCCGTATCCGGACAGACCTCCGGTCGACGCGCGCAAGTATCTCGCAGGCAACGACTTGCGAGCGAGGATCGAACCTCTGTGCCGCGACGGGACGTGGCCCCGCCGTTGCACTTCGGGACAGGCACACCGCAGCTGCCCAGCCTCGCGACGCCGCGGGCGGAGACGCTCCCGTGCAGCCCCCATCGCGTGCCGCCATGGATCCGCGCCCTCTCGATCGCTCCTTCCGCGTCGACAACGACAGCGTCGACCTCGCACGCTTCGGCGGGCACCTCCGCCGTCTCGGTACGCCCTTCGTGTCGCGACTCTTCACCCGTCGCGAGGTTGACGCGGCGACGCATCACGCGGTCGACGTGGTCGCCGCGCTCGGTGCCTGCCTCGCACTCAAGAAGGCCGTCGCCCGTTCCATCGGTGACGACACGCGCATCCCGCTCACCGACATCGAGGCGCGCTGGGAGTTCGGTGCGTGGAACGACGTCACGCTGCACGGCGAGGCCGCACGCGCGGCCGAGCGGTGCGGTCGGAGCGTGGCCGACATCGCGACGCTTCGGACGGGCAGCATGGCCAACGCGTCGGTGATCGTGCGCGCGGAGCGGCAGCGGGTCGCCTGACCCGCGCCGCCGTGCCGCTCAGCGCAGGGCGCCGAGCGGCACCAGCACGTCGCGCACGACGTCGAGCACGCGGCGCACGCCGTCCACCGTGTGATCGCCCATGTGCCCGATGCGAATCGTCGTCTCCCTGAGCGCCCCGTACCCCGCGCCGATCACGTAGCCGCGGGTCGCGACCGCGTCGACCACCGCCGGCCCGCGCAGCGTGGCGGGGAGCGTCACGCACGTCACCGTCGGCGATCGTGCCCCGGGTGGCGAGAGCACGCCGAAGGCCGGATCGATTTCGCGCGCGAGCGACTCCACCCACGCCACGGTCGCGGCCTGCATTGCCGCGTGCCGCGCCCAGCGCGCCTCCACGCCCTCGGCGGCGATCGCCGCCACCTGCGCCTCGAGCGCGTAGAGCAGCGAGACGGCCGGCGTGTTCGGCGTCTGCCGCTTGTGCGCGAACTTCTCGAACTCCACCAGGTCGAAGTAGGTGCCGCGCTGCGGCTGCCGCGCGGCCTCCTCGATGAAGCGCGCCGACGCCACGCCGAAGGCGAGCCCCGGCGGCAGCGCGAGCGCCTTCTGCGAGCCGGTGAAGACGAAGTCGACGTCCCACGCATCGGTCTCGAACGGTGCGCCGGCCAGCCCGGTCACGCTGTCGACGAGGAGCACGGCACCCGCGTCGTGCACCACGCGCAAGAGTGCGTGCACATCCTGCAGCGCACCGGTGGAGGTCTCGCTGTGCGCGACGGTCACCACGCGCGCCCCGTGCTCGGCGAGCAGCGCCGACACCGCCGTCGGCGCGTGCACCTGGCC
>JALOPO010000421.1 GCA_025453855.1 Gemmatimonadaceae bacterium | reverse complement strand
CCTCGTCGACTCGCTCCTCGCGCGCATGACGCTCGACGAGAAGCTCGGCCAGCTCACCATGGCGCCGGGCGGCTCGGACCAGACCGGCCCCACCGTCCCCGCCGGCGGTGACGCCGACGCGCGCGCCGGTCGCATCGGGTCGACGCTCTCGTTCTGGGGCGCCGCCCGCACGCGCGCGCTCCAGCGCATCGCCGTGCAGGAGAGTCGCCTCGGCATCCCGCTCCTCTTCGCGCACGACGTGATCCACGGCTGGCGCACCACCTTCCCGGTGCCGCTCGGCATGGCCGCGAGCTTCGACCCGGCGAGTGCGGAACGCGCGGCGCGCATCGCGGCCGTGGAGGCGGCGGCGCACGGCGTGCACTGGACCTTCGCCCCGATGGTCGACATCGCGCGCGATGCACGGTGGGGACGCATCGTGGAGGGGGCGGGCGAGGATCCGTATCTCGGCTCGCTCTTCGCCGCCGCGCAGGTGCGCGGCTTCCAGGGCGACGATCTCGCGAGCGACAGCACGATCGCCGCCACCGCCAAGCACTTCGCCGCCTACGGCGCGGCCGAGGCGGGGCGTGACTACAACCCCGCCGATGTCTCGGAGCGCACGCTGTGGGAGACGTACCTCCCGCCGTTCGAGGCCGCGGTCCGCGCGAACGTCGCCACGTTCATGGCGAGCTTCAACGAGATCAACGGCACGCCCGCCCACGCCAGTCGCTGGCTGCTGGGCGACGTGCTGCGCGAGCACTGGGGGTGGCGCGGCGTGGTGGTGAGCGACTGGACCGGCGTGCGCGAGCTGATCCAGCACGGCATCGGCGACTCGACGCGGGCGGCCGAGCGTGCACTGCACGCCGGCGTCGACATCGAGATGTCGAGCACGCTCTATCGCGTGCGACTCGGCGAGGCGATCGGGCGCGGCATCCTGACGATGGCGATGATCGACAGCGCCGTCGCGCGCGTGCTCCGCCTCAAGCAGGCGCTCGGCCTCTTTGACGATCCGTACCGCTACAGCGACACCACGCGCGAGCGCACGCGCACGCTCACCCCCGCGCACCGCGCCGCATCGCGTGAGATCGCGCAGCGCTCGATCGTCCTCCTCCAGAACCGCGGCAACGTGCTGCCGCTGCGGCGCGACCTCGCCCGCATCGCCGTCATCGGGCCGCTCGCCGACGATGCGAAGTCGATGATCGGCAACTGGTGGGGGATCGGGCGCAAGGAGGATGCGGTGACGATCGCCGCCGGGATCCGCGCCGCGGTGCCGACGTCGCGCGTGACGGTGGTGCGCGGCGTTCCCGCCGACACGATCGACCGGCGCGGCATTCCTGCCGCCGAAGCCGCGGCACGGCGCGCCGATGCGGTGATCCTCGTGCTCGGCGAACGCGAGGACCAGAGCGCCGAGGCGGCGAGCCGCACCTCGATCGAGCTTCCGGGGGCGCAGCTCGAGCTCGCGCGGCGCGTGCTGCGCGCGGCGCGTGCCGGCGGGCGGCGCGTGCCGGTGGTGGCGGTGCTCGCCAACGGGCGCCCGCTCGCGCTGCAGGAACTGTCGGACAGCGTGCCGGCGCTGGTGGAGTCGTGGTTCCTTGGCGTCGAGCACGGGAATGCGGTGGCCGACGTGCTCTTCGGCGCGGTCAACCCGAGCGGGAAGCTCCCGGTGACCTTCCCGCGCGTCACGGGGCAGGTGCCCATCTACTACGACCATCGCAACACCGGGCGTCCGCCGAGCGCGAGCGACAAGTACACGAGCAAGTACCTCGATGCGCCGTGGACGCCGCTCTTCGTCTTCGGCCACGGGCTCTCGTACACGACCTTTGCCTACGACGCGCTCGAGGCGCCGGCCGAGTTCCGCACCGGCGACTCGCTGCGCGTGCGCGTGCGCGTCACGAACACGGGGGCGCGCGCCGGCGACGAGGTGGTGCAGCTCTACCTGCGCGACGACATCGCGAGCGTGACGCGACCCGTGCGGCAGCTCGTCGGCATCGCACGCGTCTCGCTCGCCCCGCGCGAGTCGCGCACGGTGGACTTCACGATCGCGCCGGCGCAGATGGCGTTCATCGCGCCGGGCCTGCTGCGGATCATCGAGCCTGGGACGTTCACGCTCTGGGCGGGCGGGAGTTCGGCCGCGACGCTCGAGCGCCGCGTGCGGGCTACCGGCGAGTCGGTGCGGCTCGATGGGCCGCTGCCGCGCGGGTGGTAGCGGCGGGGGGAGGTCGCGGGCGGTGTGCGCCACGCCCGTGTTCCGGGCTCCGCCCCGACCCGGTATCCTTGGCGAGCCGCGACGTGACGCATCGGGGCGCGGCATGCACTCCGACCCTCGACTCCAGGGACCATGACTCGGTTCACGATGATCGTGCGCGTGCTGGCGGGCGCGCTGGTGGTGGCGCCGGCGACGATCGCCGCGCAGCAGCCGCAGGGCGCCGTACCCGCCGCCGCGCCCGCGCCCGCGCAGCCGCAGCGCACGCCGCGCCAGGACTCGCTGCGCGCGGCCAATCGCCTCGACAGCGAGGGGAAGACGACCGAGGCGCGCGCGCTCTTCGCGGTGCTCCTCGCGAGCGCCCCCGATGACCTGGCGCGTGCGCAGGTGCACCGCGCGATCGCCATGTCGCACGCCTTCGACGGCGACTGCGCGAACACGGTGAAGCACGAGCGCATGGTGATGGACTACTGGAAGTCGCGCGAGGCGGCCGACCCGCAGAACGCCTTCTACATGCAGGGCGAGATGGCCAACGAGGCGGCGCGCGTCTGCATCGACAACGGCCAGCTCGACGAGGC
>JALOPO010000420.1 GCA_025453855.1 Gemmatimonadaceae bacterium | reverse complement strand
CCTGCAGTCCCTGCAGTTCCCTGACGGCGCTCACCGGCCACGCGGAGGCAGCGCGTTCCCTGAGAACGGGCGCCCCCCGGCCGCGGAAGGATCATCCATGCAGTTCGCTGTTCCACGACTGCGACCGCGCCACCACGCAGCTGGCAACCGTACGAGGGGTCAGAGCACCCGCTCGATGTCCTTCGCGATCTCCGCGGGCTTGGTGTTCGGCGCGTAGCGTTCGAGCACGCGACCGTCGCGGGCGACGAGGAACTTCGTGAAGTTCCACTTGATCGCCTCGCTCCCGAGCAGCCCCGGCTTCTCCTTCTTCAGCACCCGGTAGAGCGGATGCGCGTCGTCCCCGTTCACGTCTGTCTTGGCGAAGAGCGGGAAGGTCACGTCGTACGTGCGCGAGCAGAACTGCGCGATCTCGCTCGCATCGCCCGGCTCCTGCGCGCCGAACTGGTTGCTCGGGAAGCCGAGCACGGCGAAGCCGCGGTCGCGGTAGCTGCGCCAGAGCTGCTCGAGGCCCGTGTACTGCGGCGTGAAGCCGCACTGGCTGGCGACGTTCACCACCAGCAGCACCTGGCCCTGCCACTCGGCGAGCGTGGTGGCGCGGCCGTCGAGCGTCGTGAGCGGGATCTCGTGGATCGTCGACATGGTGCGTGTCTCAGGCGGCGGGCGTGACGCTGTCGCGGTGGACGATGGCGTAGGCGAGCCCCTCGAGCTCGAGCGCCATGTTCACCGAGCGCACCGTGATGTGCGCCGGGACGTGCAGCGGGACCGGGGCGAAGTTGAGGATCGCGTGGATGCCGGCGGCGACCACGCGTTCGGCGACCGCCTGTGCCACCTCGCCGGGCACGGCGAGCACCACGATCTCCGGCGACTCGCGACGGGCGTCGTCGGCGAGCGTCGCGAAGTCGCGCACCGTCACGCCGTCCACGATCGTCCCCACGAGGCGCGGATCGTTGTCGTAGATGCCGAGGACGGTGAAGCCGCGCTGCACGAAGCCATGGTAGCTGGCGAGCGCCGCGCCGATCTTTCCCGCGCCGATGATGTAGACGCGCCACTCGCGGCCGAGGCCGAGGATGCGCTGCAGCTCGGAGACGAGCTCGGCCACGTGGTAGCCGCGTCCGCGGGTGCCGAAGGAGCCGAAAAAGCTGAGGTCCTTGCGGACCTGCGCGGAGGTGGTGCCGCCCTCGTCGGCGAGCTCCTCGCTGGAGATGGTCCGGATGCCGCGCTCCATGGCGTGCTCGAGCACGCGCAGGTAGAGCGACAGGCGGCGGACGGTGGACTCGGCGATCGGCTTGTCGGCGTGCACGGGTCGGGTGGGCGGAGGACTTGTGAAGAATTTCACAAGCTCGGGGCCGGCGCGCCACCGCGCCGGGCGGGCACGGGCGCCCGAATCAGTCGAACGGCATCGTCGTGTCACCGACGATCCGGCGGCACGGGCCGCCCGCCTCCCTGGTACCCGGCATTCACGGCTCCGGGATCCGCGGTCACGGGCTAGCTTCGCCCCATGCCCGTGGAGATCACCTCCGAGATCGCGCCCCTGCGCGCCGTCCTCGTCCATACCCCCGGCCCGGAGCTCCTCGCCGTCACCCCCGACACGCGCGAGGACTACCTCTACGACGACATCATCGAGGTCGAGAGCGCCCGCCGCGAGCACCGGCGCTTCGTCGCCATCCTCGAGCGCTTCGCCACCGTCCACGAGGTCCGCGACCTCCTCACCACCGCGGTCGCGGTCCCCGAGGCGCGCGAGCTCCTCGTGCGCGAGGTCATGGACGTCTCCCCGTCGGCGCCGCTGGCCCACGAGATCGAGGGGCTCGGCGCCGACGACCTGGTGCGGATGCTCATCGAGGGGCGCGAGGACCCTCCGGGACCGCTCGCGCGTCACCTGAACGACCCGGGCTACGCCATCCCCCCCGCGCCCAACCTCTTCTTCACGCGCGACTCGGCGATGGTCGTCGGGCAGCACGTCCTGATCGGGAGCATGCGCTACGGGATCCGGTGGATCGAGGAGCTGATCATGAAGGTGCTCTTCACCCACCACCCCGCGCTCGCCAACGCCGGCATCCTCTACGATGGCGCGGCCGAGCGGCGGATGAACCACACGCTCGAGGGCGGCGACGTGCATCCGGTGAGCCCGACGACGCTCCTCATCGGCTTCAGCGAGCGCTCGAGCCCGGCGGCGATCGATCACCTCGCGTCGCTGCTCTTCGCGCAGACGACGATCGAGAACATCGTGATCGTCGTCATGCCCGGCGAGCGCACGGCGATCCACCTGGACATGATCTTCACGCAGGTCGATCGCGAGCTCTGCGTCGTCTTCCCGCCGTACTTCATCGGGCCGGAACGGCTCCCGATCATGCTCTGGCGCAAGGGGCGCGAGCACGTCGAGGAGTGCCCCGACATCTTCGCCGCGCTCCGGCACTGCGGCCTCCCGATGACCCCGATCTTCTGCGGTGGCGCGCGACGCGGCATGCAGGAGCGCGAGCAGTGGTCGAGCGGCTGCAACTTCGTGGCGGTGCGACCGGGCGTGATCCTCAGCTACTCGCGCAACGAGGGGACGCTCGAGTCGTTGCGCGCCGCGGGCTTCCGCGCACTCCCCGCGCTCGACTTCCTCGCCGGCGGGGCACGCGTCGCCGACGGGGAGCGCACGGTGATCACCTTCGATGGCGCGGAGCTCGTGCGCGGCGGGGGCGGGCCGCGGTGCATGACGATGCCGCTGGCGCGCGACGCGCAGTGAGCCGGTCCCCTCGCGACGGCGAACGCCGCG
>JALOPO010000419.1 GCA_025453855.1 Gemmatimonadaceae bacterium | reverse complement strand
GGCGCGACCACCGGCACGGTGCGCTGCGCCGTGTCGCCGAACGGTGCGGGGCGCGTGCTGTCGCGACGGGTGGCGCTGTCACGGGGCGTCGCGCTGCCGGCGAGCATCGCCGCCACCGCCGCGCTCGCGTCGCAGTAGACACGACCGATGGAGGGCGAGGCACGCGCTGGCGCGACGATGCGCGGGAGCGAGTCGACGATGCCGCGCGTGAGCGCCCGCGTCGCGCGGGCGAGCTGCGCGCGCGCCGTGAGCTCCTCGCGCCGCCGGTCCTGCTCGGCCGTGGCCACCTGCGCCTGCATCTCGCAGACGCCCATCTCGCGCTCGCTCTTGTAGTTGTCGGTGGTGTCGCGCATGAAGCTGTTGGCGACGCCGCGCACCGTGATCTTGTCGCGCACGTAGCGCAGCCGCGACATGCGTCCCGGCTCGCCCGGCGGGAGCTCGGTCATCTCGCCGTTGTAGAGCACGAGCTCCAGGTCACCGGTCTTCACGACCAGCGCCAGGTCGCCCGAGTCGGCGACGATGGTGCGGCGCCTGGTGACGTCGGCGAAGTCGTAGATCACGACCTCGTAGAGCCGATTGGTCGCCTGGTCGATGCGCGCCGCGCGGAGCGAGAGCCGCCCCGGGACGACGTCGTTGATGACCTGCGGCCGGAGCGCGAAGGTCGGCTTGGTGCGCCCGATGTCGGTCTGCAGCGTGCGCAGGCGATGGTTGGCGCGCGGCAGGAGCTGGTCGTTGAAGACGACCATGCCGACGGCGAGCCCGGTCGCCGCCACGAGCACCGGGACGAGGATGCGCCCCATCCCGACGCCGCTCGCCTTGAGCGCCGTGATCTCGCTCTCGGCCGCCAGGCGGCTGAAGGCGTAGAGGACGCTCACCAGCACGGCCATGGGGAGCGTCATGGCGAGCGTGAACGGGATGGCGAGGAGGAAGAACTCGACGATCACCGTCCACGGGAGCCCCTTGCCCACCAGGTCGCCGAAGCGCTTGGCGATGAAGTTCAGCAGCAGCAGCGAGGTGAGCGCCGTGAGGCTGAAGGCGAGGGGGCCGAGGTGCTCGCGGAGGACGTACCGACTGAGGGTCTTCACGACGGGGGCCGAGGGGGACCAGCGGGGCGCACGGACAGACGACGGCACCCACGACCGCCGGGAGAGGGCGGATCGGCCGTGCCGGATGCACGCCGTGACACGCCCGGCCGTAAATTCGGCCGGCCGCCCCCCGTGAACAAGCAGGGTGCACGGTTGGAACCGCCGGCGGCACATCGGGTTCCACCGCGCACCCGTTCCCCCAGCCGCCTGCTCATGCCCCTGCGCTCCGGTCCGCGCCGCCTCGCGCCCGTTCCGGTCCTCATGGCCCTGCTCGCGTGCGGTGCCCTCGCGGGGTGCGGCTTGGCAACGCGCGACGACGGTACCCCCGCCGATCCGGCCGCCACACGGGCCGCACTCGGCTACTCGGGCGACTCGGCGCTCGGCTACATCCGCACGGCGCTCGCCTTCGGGACGCGCGTGCCGGGGAGCGAGGGGCACACGCGCACCGGCGACTGGCTCGTGGCCCAGATGAAGGCGCGCGGGGCCGAGGTGGTGGAGCAGCGCTGGTCGCACACCACGGCCGACGGGAAGACGCTCCCGCTCCGCAACATCCTCGCCCGCTTCAACCCGCAGGCGACGACGCGCATCCTCTACCTCACGCACTGGGACACGCGGCCGAAGGCGGAGAGCGATCCCGATCCGGCGAACAAGGGGAAGCCGATCGCGGGCGCGAACGACGGGACGAGCGGGATCGGCCTCTTCCTCGCGCTCGCCGACGCGCTGCGGAAGCGCGGGCCGCAGGTGGGCGTCGACCTGCTCTTCGTGGATGGCGAGGATTACGGCGAGTTCAACCCGACCGAAGTCGACGTGCTCCTCGGCTCGACGTACTTCGCCGCCAACCCGCCGTCGCCGGGCTACACCCCGGTCTTCGCGGTGCTGTGGGACATGATCGGCGACCGGAATCTCCAGATCTACCAGGAGACGCTCTCGCTCAACGGCGCCCCCGAAGTGGTGGCGCGCGTCTGGCGCACGGCCGATGAACTCGGGCTCTCGAACGTCTTCATCCAGCAGCCCAAGTACAGCATCCGCGACGACCACGTCCCGCTGCTCGCCAAGGGGTGGCGGGCGATCGACGTGATCGACATCGACTACCCGCCGCATCACACCCTCGGCGACACGATCGACAAGCTCTCGGCGGCGTCGCTGCAGGCGGTGGGGGACGTGGCGCTGGCGCTGATCCGCGACTTCGACGCGCCGGTGCCGTAGGGGGCGCGCATCGGGCAGGGTTCGCTTCGCTGAACGGCACGGGCGCTGCGCGCCGTGAACGGCACGGGCGCTGCGCGCCGTGAACGGCACGGGCGCTGCGCGCCGTGAACTGCTTGGGCGCTGCGCGCCGAGTTCAGGAGTTCTGGAGTTCAGGAGTACGGCGAAGGAACTCCCTGCCCGTGCCGTTCTCCGGAACTCCCAAACTCCTGAACTCGGCGCGCAGCGCCCATGCAGTTGAGCAAGTCCGGTCGAACCCGCCCGGATCCCACCACGCGCACCGCACCGGAACGGTGACCATCGCGCGGGAACGGTTACCGCACTCGCGCGTCCGCATCGCATCGTCGCGCCGACCCGAGATGTGGAGGCGGTGATGAACGTGACGCCGGGCGAGCGGATGGCGCTGCGGTTCCTGGTGGGCGTGGCGCTGCTGGGGGCGGCGGTGCAGGTGACGGCGGCGTGGCGGCATC
>JALOPO010000033.1 GCA_025453855.1 Gemmatimonadaceae bacterium | reverse complement strand
CGTGTGGGGCCCTTGAGGCGGCGCACCGAGTCGTCGCCGTTGATGCCGACGACCAGTGCGTCACCGAGGGCGCGCGCGGCGGTGAGCACGTCCACGTGACCGGGATGCAGGAGGTCGAAGACGCCGTTCGTGAAGACGACGCGCCCGCGCTGCGCGGCACGCCAGGTTGCCGCAGCGTCCCACGAGCGCACGCGGGCGAGCGGCGACCAGTCGCTCACAGCCCGCGCTCGATGGTGAACTCCTTGCGCACCGGCTTCGGGCGGAGCGGGAAGCGGATCACGTCGTCGTAGCCGCCGCTGATCGAGATGCGGTTGTTGCGGCGATCGATGCGCACGTCGAAGGCCTCGCCCGGGAGCCCCTCGATGGAGTCGGCGGCGGCGCGCACCTTCCGCAGGATCGTGGTGTCCGCCTCGATGGTGGCGAACTGCAACCCCTGGCGGAGCACGTCCTCGTACTCGTACGCGCGGATGTAGACCCTGGCCGCGGGCCACCCCACGTAGCCGGCAATGCCGGCCAGCACGAGGAAGCCGAGGCACCCCATGTTCCCCGCCCCACGCCGCTTCACCATTGCGACTGCGCCCCGTCGATGATGTCCTGGACGATCTTGTCGATCGCCTCGCGACGCCCCTGGGCCTCGCGCTGCTCGAGATAGGTGCCGCGCGCCGACAGCCCCTTGCGGGACCAGAGCGTGCGGCCGGTGGTCTGGTCGACGATCTCGATATCGACGACCACCTCGAGCTGACGTTGCGCGGCGACGGCGACCTGCTGGTCGGCGCTGAAGCCGACGGGGATGTCGGGCTCGTAGCGGACGATCGTGCCGCGGACGACGGCCGAGGCGCGCGCCTCGGGGGCCTCGCGCACGCCGAGACGGCCGCGGATGCCGTCGCGCAGCCGGTCGACGAGCTCGGACTGGATCTCGGTGGAGGGCGTCTGGTTGTCGAACGGGACGACGGCGACGGTTCGGACGTGCGGCGGGAGGCCCCCGCCGGCGAAGCCGTAGCCGCACCCGGCGAGGAGGGCGACCGAGGCACCGAGCACCAGCCGGCGCACCGTGTCAGCGATCCCAGATCGCGGCATCGAAGGGCGCGACGGAGTCGACGCGCTGGACCTCGAGAACGAGCTGCCGGCGGGACGGGGCATGCAGGTAAGCTAGCGCGCCGTCGGGGCGTCGTTCGAGGCGGTCGACGAGCTTCTCCCCGTCGACGCGCTCGAGTCGCACGATGCGACCGCCCCGCAGTTCGGCGCGCCAGCGCGGCGAGGGGCCGATCTCCACCGTGATCCCGCTGTCACCGCGTGCGACGAGCGTGTCGCGGCCGGGCGGGATGACGAAGCGCCCGAGGGCCGCCCAGAGAAAGGTGGGCGGCGGAAGCGCACGGCGCAGCGCCTCGGGCGCCGGGCCGAGGCACAGCGAGTCGCCCACGACCCAGGCGGCGCCACCACCGAGGCCACCGCCCACGAAGAGATCGAGGCGCGCGGAGTCCGGTGGTGCGACCCGCGCCGCCCCGTCACCACGGATCTCGAGTTCCGATTCCTGCACGCGCCACCGGAAGACGATGCGCTGCGCATGGGGCGGGAGCTCGAGGCGAGGGAGCGGCTCGCGGGGGCGCTCGGCGCCGACCAACGGCTTCACGCGCGGCACGCAGGCCGCGAGTGCGGCGACGGCGAGGAGCGCGCCCGCGACGCGGCGCGCGCGCGCCGGATCAGCGGGTGACACGCAGCTCCCGGATGGCGTCACCCTGCACGAGTGCATCCATGACCTCCAGCCCTGCAACGACGGTGCCGATGACGGAGTAGCGCCCGTCGAGATGCGGCTGCGGGGCGAGCGTGAGGAAGTACTGCGATCCGCCCGTGTCGGGACCGGAGAGGGCCATGCCGACGGCGCCGCGCAGGTAGCGACGGCGCGTGAGCTCGTCGCGGATGGCGAAGCCCGGGCCGCCGTTGCCGTCGCCGCGCGGATCGCCGTCCTGTGCCACGAAGGCGGGGACCACGCGATGGAAGCGTGTGTCGCGCCAGAAGCGGCGCGCCGCCAGCTCGTCGAAGACAGCGCAGGTGAGCGGGACATCGAGGCAATGCAACGCCACGCGCACCGTGCCGCGCTCGGTGCCGATCGTCATGGAGGCGGTGCGTCCGGCGAGCGCAGGCGCGACGTAGCGGTCGACGATGGTACGGTAGTGCGCCAGGTCGCGCGACGGGGCGGGTGCACGCCGCCATGGTGCCAGCGGCCCGACGTCACGCACGGCGGCGCGCAGCAGCAGATCATCGGGCGGGGGCAGCGCCGCGATGGCGGCGCGCAGGTCGGCACTCATGCGCGCCGAGTCGTTGGCCCATGCCCCCGCGAGCAGGCGCAGGGCACCGAGTCGCGCGTCGTTGCCGGAGTCGCGCGACGCGATCGCGTAGGCGTCGAGGGCGAGCGAAGCGTCGGTGGCCGTGGCGCGCGCGGCGAGCGCCTCGAGGGCGGTGGCGCGTGCGTAGAAGTCGCCGCGCCCGCGCGCCACGTCGGCGAGCACCGCGCGCCACGGGCGCCCGGCGACACGACGAACCGAGTCGACACGGCCGGCGATCGCGCCGACGGCAGCGGCCACCACCCGACCATCGCCCTCGCGGCCGAGGAGCGGCTCGGCGAAGCGGAGGAGCGCCTCGTCGCCGCCTCCGCCGGCCGCCTCGGCCACGGCGGCCCGCCGGCGCCAGTCGGCATCGTCGCGCCACTCGGTGACGATCGGCAGGACGATGCGGGCGCGCATCGCCCCGACGATGACGGAGCGGCGCACCATGAACGTGGTGTCGGCCTGCACCGCGGCCTGCCAGGCGCCCGCGTCGCGCATCACGGCGCTGTCGAGCGCCTGCGCCGCCGCGACGCGCACGTTCACGTCGCGATCGGCCTGCGCACCCACGCCCAGCGCAGCGAGCAGCCGCGGCGCGGCCACCGCACCGTGCGTCGCGAGCGCACGCAGGGCGGCGATGCGGACGTGCGGATGCGGATCGCCGGCGAGCACGCGCAGCGCATCGCCGGCGCGCACGAGGAGCGAGTCGTCGATGACCGGCCTGGCGAGCAGTCGCGCGCCCTGCTCGCGGATCGGCGCCGATGGATCACCGGCCGAGCGCAGTGCGAGCGCGGCGCCACCCAGACGCCGCCCGCGGGCCATCGCGTAGAGCGCGCCCCAGCGCACGCTGGCCGCGCCGCTCTCGGCCGCGGCGATCAGGGGCGCGACCTGCACCGCCCTCGCGCGCCCCGCGACCTCGAGGACACGGCGCTTCGTGCCGTCATCGGGTGCGGACGCGAGCATCGCTTCGACCGTGGCGCACGCGGTACCGAGCTCGCCGACGCTCCACGCGGCCTCGACGCCGACCGGACCACCGCGTGCGAGGCCACGCTGCAACGCGGCGCAGGCGAGCGAGTCGCGCGCGAGGCCGAGCGCGAATGCCGCCTCGGCGGCGTCACCCGTGTCGGCGGCGGCAACGGCGTCGCGCAGCACGCGATAGCGGCTCCGCATGCGGACCTGGCCGATGCCGCGGAGCGCGGCGCGCCGGAGCGACGGATCCCCCGCGCCGAGCGCTGCATCGAGCGCGGTCGTGTCGGCATCGTCGCGCGCGTCGAGGAGGCGCAGCAGCCCGGCCCACGCATCGCGCTGCGCTGGCGCGAGCGTCGGCGCGCCCTGCTGCGCGGCGAGCACCGAGCTCCCGCTCACCATGGCCACCAACGCCAGACGGCGCGCACCGTGCGCATGGCGCGTCATGCGACGCGCTCCAGCAGCGTGCGCAAGGCGGGCGGGAGCGAGGTCACGCGTCCCTCGCCATCGACACCGACGAGCGTGGTGCTCGCGGCGACGAACTTCGTCCCGCGCTCGGCGTGCGTGATGAGGTAGTCGAAGCGGATGGCGCGCGACCGGACCTCGGCGAGCGTGGTGGTAACCCGGACGAGGTCATCGTAGCGCGCCGGCGCGTGGAAGCGGAGCGAGGCGTCCATCACGGCCAGCCCCGTCCCCTGCCGCTCGAGGGTCGCGTAGGTGAGGCCACGTTCGCGGATGAACTCGGTGCGACCGACCTCGCACCACGCCAGGTAGTTCGCGTGGTAGACCACGCCCATCTGGTCGGTCTCCGCGTAGCGCACGCGCAGCTCGGTGATGCCGGTGAGGGGAGATGCCATGATGGCGGCGAAGTTGACCGGGTCGCGCGACCTTTGTCAAAGCGGCCGGGACGCCGTACACTCCGCGCGTGCTCCCGCTCCCCTGCCGCATCCTCTCCGACGCCCACGTGGGCGCCTGCGCACCGGCGGCCACCGCATCGCTGCTCGAGCACCTGCGCGCGCTGCGCGGCGCCCCCGGGTCGCTGGTCCTGAACGGCGACATCCTCGACTTCTGGTTCGAGTGGCGCCGGTCGATCCCGTCGTACGCCATCCCCGTGCTCGGCGCGGTGGCCGAGCTGGTGGCGAGCGGCATGCCGGTGACGTGGATCGCGGGGAACCACGACTGCTGGGGGGGCGACGTGCTGCGGCGCGAGGTCGGCGTGACGTTCCTCGATGGCGCGCTCCGCGCACGCCTCGGCGCGTGGGACATGGAGGTGATGCACGGCGACGGGCTGCGCGGCGATGCCGATCGCCGCTACCGGCGCCTGCGCGCGGTGCTGCGGCATCCGTGGGCGATCGCGGCGTTCAAGCTCGTGCACCCGGACTTCGGGACGCGGCTGGCGCTCGGTACCTCGCAGGTGAGCCGCGTGCACCTGCACGCCGCCGACGAGGGGGCCGGGCTGCGCAACGTCGCCTTCGCGCGCATGGCAGGCGCGGACGCACCGAACCTCGTGGTGTACGGCCATTCGCACACGCCGGGGATCGATCGTGCGCCGAGCGGTGGCGTCTACGCGAATCCCGGTGCGTGGGCCGAGGCGCCGCGCTGGCTCGAGGTGACGGCCACGCGCGTCACGCTGCGCGAACGGCGCGCGTCAGGTGAAGTGCACGACCTCGACGTCGCGGAGCGCCGCGCCGAGGAAGCGCTGGCCGACGCGCAGGAAGGCGTCGGGCGCATCGGTGGCGACGAAGCGATGCTGCACGGACGCGTGATCGGCTGACGGGGCGCGCAGCCTGCGCGCCTCGAGCACCTGTGCGAGTGCGCGGGCGGTCTCCGCGGCCGAATCGACGAGCGTGACACCCGGGCCCATGACCTCGGCGATCACCGGGGCGAGCAGCGGGTAGTGCGTGCATCCGAGGACGAGCGTGTCGACCGCCGCATCGTGCAAGCCCTCGAGATAGGTGGCGGCCACCAGACGTGTCGCCGGATGGTCGGTCCATCCCTCCTCCACGAGCGGGACGAACAGGGGACAGGCGCGCGCGGCCACGTGCGCATCGGCGCGTCGCGCGGCGATGGCGCGTTCGTAGGCGCCGGACGCGATCGTGCCGCTGGTGCCGATCACGCCGATCCGCCCCGATCGCGTGGCCACCACGGCGGCATCGGCGCCCGGATCGATGACGCCGATCACCGGCACGTTCACGTGCGCGCGCACGGTCTCGAGGGCATGGGCGGTCGCGGTGTTGCAGGCGATCACGATCGCCTTCACCCCCTGCGACACGAGCCACTCGGCGATCTGCACGCTGTAGCGTCGCACCGTGTCGGCGCCCTTTGGGCCGTACGGCACGCGTGCGGTGTCGCCAAGGTAAGTGACGCGCTCGTCGGGGAGGGCGCGGAGCACTGCGGCGACCACGGTGAGACCGCCGATCCCCGAGTCGAAGATGCCGACCGGGGCGTCGGCGGGCGCCGATGCGCTCACCACGCCATCGACGCGGCGAGGGTGGCCCCACGCCGCTCGGGGAGCGCACGGATCGAGACGCGCACCGGGAGATCCCAGAGGTGCGCCGCCACGAAGGCGTCGGCGCCGCTGAGCAGGTGGTTCGCGACGAGCACCGCCACCGCATCCTCGAAGTGCAGGCGACGCGCGTTGATGAGCCCGGGCGGGATGACGCGCTCGTAGCGGTCGGGGGTGGTGGTGGTGTCGACGAGGATGCTGTCGTTCCGTTGACGCAGCACGGTGTTCAGGTCACGGCGCGCCTTGAGTCCCCACGCGATCGTCCCGGCCTCGACGAGGCCCCAGACGAGCGCCGAGCGACGGCGGCCGAGACGAGCCTGCCCCCACCCCGGCACGGCGAAAGAACGGAAGAAGGCGCGACTCGGGGCGATCGGCGGGTCGAGTCGCGGATCACGCGGTGCGGTGACCGCCTGCGCGCGACGACCATCGCGCGCCGCCCCGGTGTCGCGACGCACGGCGCCCGCCGGCTCACGCACGGGGCCGCGCACCGGCGTCGTGTCGCGCGGCGTGCGTGCGGTGTCACGCTGCTGTGCCACGAGCGCGGGCGCCGCCGCGACGAGCGCCGCGCCCGCGAGCAGGCGGCGGATTGCGGCGCCCGTCGTCCGCATGCTCAGGCGGATGCGACGCGGATGATCGCCTCGATCTCCACGCGCACGTCGCGCGGAAGGCCGCGCACGGCGACGGTGCTGCGCGCCGGGCGCGCATCGCCGAAGTGGCGGGCGTAGACCTCGTTCATCGCCTGGAAGTCGGCCATGTCGGCGAGGAAGACGGTCGTCTTCGCGACGTCGGCGAGCGTGGCGCCGGCGGCGCGCGCGATGGCGGCCAGGTTCGTCATCACCTGCTCGGTCTGGGCGGCGACATCGCCGGCGACGACCTGCATGGTGGCGGGATCGAGCGCGATCTGGCCAGCGGTGAAGAGCAGGCCGTTGGCCACCACGCCCTGGGCGTAGGGGCCGATGGCGGCCGGGGCATCGGGCGTGGTGATGGTGCGAAGCGACACGGGGGGAGGGGTCAGAAGAGGCCGAACGCCCGGCCGTCGTCGTCCACGCCGATGCGTTCGGCGGCGGGCGAGGCCGGCAGGCCGGGCATGGTCATGATGTCACCGGCGAGGGCGACGACGAAGCCGGCGCCCGCGGCAGGATACACCTCGTTGATCGTGATCCGGAAGTCGTGGGGCGCACCGAGGAGCACCGGATCGTCGCTGAACGAGTACTGCGTCTTGGCGATGCAGACCGGGACGTTCGCCATCCCGATGCGCTCGAGCTCCGCCACCTGCCGCTCGGCGCGCGCGGTGAAGTCGGCCCCGAGGCCGCCGTAGACGTGCGTGACGATCGTCTCGACTTTCTCGCGGATGCCGTGCGCGAGGCCGTAGACCGGCGCGAAGCGCGCCTCGCCACGCGCGAGGACGCCGAGCACCGCGCGCGCGAGCGCCTCGCCACCGGCGCCACCGTGCGCCCACACCTCGCTCAGCGCGACGGTGGCGCCGGCAGCCTCGCACGCATCGGCGACGGCCTGCAGCTCGGCGTCGGCATCGGTCGGGAAGCGATTGAGCGCGACCACCACCGGCACGCCGAACTGCCGCACATTGCCGATGTGCCGCTCGAGGTTCGGGAGGCCGCGCACGACCGCTGCGACGTCGGGCGGCGCCAGCTGATCCTTGCGCGTGCCGCCATGCAGCTTGAGCGCGCGCACCGTGGCCACGATCACCGCGGCCGCGGGGTCGAGTCCACCGGCGCGTGCCTTGATGTCGAAGAACTTCTCGGCGCCGAGGTCCGAGCCGAAACCCGCCTCGGTGACGACGACGTCACCGAGGGCGAGGGCGGTGCGCGTGGCGACGAGCGAGTTGCAGCCGTGCGCGATGTTCGCGAACGGGCCGCAGTGCACGAGCGCCGGGCCTCCCTCGAGCGTCTGCACGAGGTTCGGGCGGAGCGCCTGCTTGAGGAGGAGCGTCATCGCGCCGGCGGCGCCCAGGTCGGCGGCGGTGACGGGGCGGCGATCACGCGTGCTGCCGACGATGATGCGCCCGAGCCGCGCCTCGAGATCGCGCAGGTCGCTGGCGAGCGCGGTGACGGCCATCACCTCGCTGGCGGGGGTGATCACGAAGCGCTCCTGCCGCGGCACGCCGCTGGCCGCGCCGCCGAGCCCGATCACCACGTCGCGCAGCGCGCGGTCGTTCATGTCGACGGTGCGCGGCCAGGTGATGCGACGCGGATCGATGCCGAGCGCGTTCCCCTGGTGCAGGTGGTTGTCGAGGAGCGCGGCGAGGAGCGCGTGGGCGCTGGTGATGGCGTGGAAGTCGCCGGTGAAGTGGAGGTTGAGCTCCTCCATCGGCAGCACCTGCGCGTAGCCCCCACCCGCGGCCCCGCCCTTCACGCCGAAGACCGGGCCGAGGCTCGGTTCGCGCAGGCAGAGCACCGTGTTCGTGCCGAGTCGGCGCAGCGCCTGCGCGAGCCCCACCGACGTCGTCGTCTTCCCCTCGCCGGCGGCGGTGGGGTGGATCGCGGTGACGAGGACGAGCTTCCCGCGCGCTTGCTGCGTCGCGTAGTCGAGCGGGAGCTTGGCGATGGTGCGCCCGTACGGGTCGACGCCATCGCTCGGGACGCCGAGGTCGGCGGCGACGTCGGCGATGGGACGCAGCGTCGCGGCCTGCGCGATCTCGAGGTCGGAGCGCATCGCGGTGTCGGTGGAGGTCAGGCGTCGGGAAGGACGAGCGGAAGCGCGAAGAGGCGCACCGCGTTGCGTGCGGTGGCGCGCCCCAGCGCGGCGGCGTCCGTGCCGCGGATGCGTGCCACGTGTGCGACGGTCGCGGGGAGGAAGGCGGGTTCGTTGCGCCGGCCCCGATGCGGCACGGGCGCGAGGTACGGCGCGTCGGTCTCCACGAGCAGCCGGTCCTCGGGGACGAGGCGGACCACGTCGTCACGCTCCCACTTCGGGAAGGTCGCGATCCCGCTCAGCGAGACGTACCAGTCGCCGGCCAGCGCCACCTCGGCGAGCTGCACGCTGCCGGTGTAGCAGTGCAGGACGCCGCGCACGCCGGCGGCGGCGGCGCTCCGCACGAGTGCGGCGGTATCGTCCTCCGCCTCGCGCGTGTGCACGACGACCGGGCGCGCCAGCTCGGCGGCGAGGGCGAGCTGCGCCTCGAAGGCGGCGAGCTGACGCTCGCGCGGGGCGTGATCGTAGTGGCGATCGAGGCCGCACTCCCCGACCGCGACCGCGCCGGCCGCGACGGCGGCGCGGATCGCCTCGAGGTCGCGGGCCGCATCGAAGCCGTCGGCATCGTGCGGATGCACCCCGGCCGTGAAGGAACACATGCCCGGGTCGGCGGCGACCATCGCCTGCGCGACCTGGGTGCGTCCGTGCGACTGGATGACGACGACGTGCCCCACCCCCGCGGCGCGCGCGCGTGCGAGCACGGCGTCGCGATCGGGATCGAAGGCCTCGGCGGCCAGGTGGGCGTGGCTGTCGATCAGCATGCGGGGGCGAGGGGCCGAACGCACGCGGACCGCCGTGCCACGGGGGCGACGGCGGTCCGCTGCGAGGTCAGTGCGGCACGATCAGCGTGCGTCGGCGCGGGCGGCGCGCATGGCGGCGCCCTCCTCCGACCGCGCCCGCGCGGCCGACGAGCGCGGCGCGGCGGTGGCGGTGCGCGGGAAGCGCTGCTCGATCCAGAGCAGCACCGGCCCCGCGACGTAGATCGAGCTGAACGTGGCGACGAAGATGCCGAACACCATCACCCACGAGAACGGCCGGATCACCTCGCCCGCGAAGATCAGCAGCGCGAGCGACGCCGCGAGCGTCGTGGCGTGCGTCATGATCGAGCGCGGGAGCGTGTCGTTGATGGACTTGTTGAGCACGTCCCGGAGCGACGCGCGTCCGGCGGTCTTGAGGTTCTCGCGCACCCGATCGAAGATGATGATCGTGTCGTTCATCGAGTAGCCGAGCAGCGTGAGGATCGCCGCGACCACCGTCAGCGAGACCTCGAGGTGCATGAGCTTGATGAACGCCATCGTCACGAGGATGTCGTGGAGCGTGGCGATGACCGCCGCCACGCCGAAGCGCCACTCGAAGCGGAAGGCGAGGTAGGCGAGCGTGGCGAGCGAGACGAGGAGCATGGCGATGATCGCGTTGCGCGTGAGCTCCTCGCCCACGCGCGGGCTCACCGCCGCGCTCCCCGAGACGCGGAAGGCACCGGCGCCGAACTCGCGGGCGAGCGCCGCCCGCACCCGGTCGGCCACGCCGCTGCCCGACGTCCCCTGCTGCGCGACGAGCCCCACGTCCTGCGCGCGCACCACGAACTCGGTGGGGCTGCCGAACTGCTGGATCTCGGCACCGGCCACCCCGCCCTTCTCCAGCGCGCCGCGGATGCGCGCGGCGTCGACCGCCTGCGGGAAGGAGAGCTGCACCTGCGTGCCGCCGGTGAACTCGATGCTCTTGTTCAGCCCCCCCGTGAAGGCGAACGAGGCCAGCCCGAGCACGATGAAGGCGACCGTCAGTGTGGTCTTGTGGAAGATGCGCAGCATCAGATGCTCAGGGGCTTCGTGCCGCCGGTGCGGTCGAGCCAGATGAGGTAGAGGGTGCGGGTCACGAAGATCGCCGTGAAGAGCGAGGCCGTGACGCCGACGACGAGGGTGACGGCGAAGCCGCGCACCGGGCCCGTGCCGTACTGGTAGAGCACCGCCCCCGAGAGCATCGTGGCGACGCTCGTGTCGACGATCGCGCTCAGCGCGTGCTTGAACCCCTCGTCGATCGAGAGCCGCGGCGAGCGCCCGAGGTCGAGCTCCTCGCGGATGCGCTCGAAGATGAGCACGTTCGCGTCGACGGCGATGCCGACGCCGAGCACGAGGCCGGCGAGCCCGGGGAGCGTGAGCGTGGCGCCGAAGGCCGAGAGGATGGCGAGCGTGAAGAGGATGTAGAGCGCGAGCGACGCCACGGCGAGCATGCCGCTGAAGCGGTAGTAGCCGATCATGATCGCGACCACGAGCCCGATGGCGATGGCGAAGGCGATCACGCCCTTGCGGATCGAGTCCTGGCCGAGCGACGCGCCGATGCTGCGGATCTCGGCGACCTTGAGCGGCACCGGGAGGGCACCGGCGCGGAGCACCAGGGCGAGATCCTGCGCGGCCTGCAGGTTGCCGCCGCCGAGCGTGATCTGGCCCCGGCTCCCGATGGCGCTGTTGATCGTGGGGGCGGTGATCACGCGGTCGTCGAGGACGACCGCCATGAAGTCGTTGATGTGGCGACCGGTCTCGCTCCGGAAGCGTCGGCCGCCCTCGGAGTTCAGCTCGAACTCGACGATGTAGCCGGCCTCGAGCTGGTTGCGATTCGGGCGCGCGTCGGTGAGGTACTCGCCGGTGATGATCGGGCGCGCATCGAGCACCCAGAGCTCGCGGAAGACCTGGCCCGGCCCGCCATTGAGCGTGTCGGCGCCGAAGCGGAGCACCTTGCCGGGTGGCACCAGCGCCGCGACCGCCGAATCGGCGAGCCAGCGCTGCACCGTACCGACGTCCGACTCCTTGACGAGGTACTGGCCGGGGATCTGCGTGGGCTGCACGAGCTTCGTCAGGGGGCCGTTGGCGTCGCCCTTCTGCGCGCTGTCGCCGGTCGCACCGGCCACCGTGGCACTGTCGCCGCGACGGGTCGAATCGGCCTTGCGCGCGGTGTCCGCGGCGAGGAGCCCCGAGAGCGGCGAGCCGGCGGTGGCCGGCCTGGCGCCGGGCGCGGCCGGGGCGCCGGCGGCGACGTCGAGGCCGCGCCGGCGGATCGCGGCATCGAGGCGCGGCAGCGCCCGATCGAGTGCCTTCGTCTCGTCGGTGATCTGGAACTGGAGGAAGGCCGACTTCTGCACCACGTCCTGGGCGCGCTGCTGGTCGTCGATGCCCGGCAGCTCGACGATGATCCGGTCGTCCCCGACCTTCTGCACCACGGGCTCGGCGACGCCGAACTGGTCGATGCGATTGCGCACCGTCTTCAGCGCGCGATCGAGCGCC
>JALOPO010000032.1 GCA_025453855.1 Gemmatimonadaceae bacterium | reverse complement strand
CGCCGCGCGTGTCGACGACCATCGTCGTGCTCGCGCGCCACACCGCGCGCTGGATGCTGCGCGACGCCGGCTGGCGCGTGCTGGCCGCCCTCGGCGCGCTGAACGTCGCGGTGCAGGCGTGGCGCGCGGCGCGCGGCGGCGGCGACGCGACGGTGCTCGCCCTCGACACGCTCGTGGTGCACGCACGCCTCTTCCTCATCCTGCTGGCCACGATCTACGCCGGTGAACTCCTCTGGCGCGAGGAGGAGCAGCGCAGCGCGCCCCTCCTCGATGCCCTCCCGGTGCGGCGCTGGGCGACGACCGTCGGCGGGCTCGCGGGCGTGATCGCCGCGCAGCTCGTGCTCGTCGCGCTCCTCGCGAGCGTCGCCGCCATGGCCACCGTCGCGGCCGGCGCACGGAGCCCGAACGCTGGCGCGTTCGCCGTCGGCGTCGCGGCGTGGATCGCCGCGCCGTTCGTGGCGTGGATGCTCCTCAGCTGGGCGGTGCACGTCGTCGTCCGGCACAAGGTCGCCGCGCACTTCGCCTGCATCGCGGCGTGGGTCGTCGCCATCACCGTGCACGATGCGATGCGCGACGTGGCGCTCTGGCGCGCGTTCACGCTCCCGCCGATCGTCCCGCTCGACGCCGTGCGCGACGCGCTCCCGTTCCACCGCGCCGTGCGCGCCGCCGGTGCATGGCTCGCGGCGGGGATCGTCGCGCTCCTGCTCGTGCTGCCGCGCGCCACGCGCCGTCGCTGATCGACGCGCGTCGTCAGCGGGTCGCGGCCAGCGCCGCGCGCCGTCGCGCCACGTCGTCGTCGAGCTGCGCGCACATCACGTCGCAGAGCACGAAGACGTCGGGCGAGGCGATCGCGTACTCCACGAAGCTCCCGCGCCGCTCGCGCGTCACGAAGCCGGTGCCGTGCAGGAGCTGCAGGTGCTTGGAGACGTTCGCCTGGGTGAGCCCGGTCGCCGTCACGAGCCTCGTCACGCTCGCCGGCCCGTCGCGGAGCGCCTGCAGCAGTCGCAGCCGCGCGGGTTCACCGAGCACGCGGAAGCGCTCGGCCACCAGTTCGAGGAGCGCCGGAGTCATCGGACGGGCCATCGCGATCATGCCTCGTGCGGGCGGCACCCGGCCACGCGCATGCGCCCGAGCACGCGCTCCAGCAGGCACCAGCGGGTGAACGAACTCTGGAGCAGGTTGAGCCCGACGAACGCGGTCGCGCCGTACCAGCCGGCGTGCACCCACGTGCCGAGGGCGAGCGTGACGAGGACGAAGATACCGGCGATGCGGCGCACGATCACGTCAGGGCACATGGACAGGCTCGCGGTCGGGCGTGAGGGGCACGGGGGCGGCCGCGGCGGGCGGCCGTGGCGCCGGGGCGGGCGGTGCGTGCGCGGCGCCGACAGAGGCCGGGCGTCGCTGTGCGAGCTCGAGAAGGAGGAGCGGGACGACCACCATCGTCAGTGCGGTCGCGACCACCGCGCCGCCGATGAGCGAGACGGCGAGCCCCTGGAAGATCGGGTCGAGGACCATCACCGCCCCGCCCACGACCACCGCCGCCGCGGTGAGCGCGATCGGCCGGAATCGCACCGCGCCCGCCGTCAGGACCGCGTCGTCGAGGGCACGTCCCGCCGCCAGCTCGAGCTGGATGAAGTCGACCAGCAGGATCGAGTTGCGCACGATGATCCCCGCCAGCGCGATCATCCCGATCATCGACGTGGCGGTGAAGTAGGCACCGAACGCCGCATGCGCCGGGAGGATGCCGACCAGCGTGAGCGGGATCGGCGCCATGATCACCAGCGGGACGCTGAAGCTGCGGAACCACGCCACCACGAGCACGTAGATCAGCACCAGCACCGCGGCGAAGGCGAGGCCCAGGTCGCGGAAGACCTCGAGCGTCACGTGCCATTCGCCGTCCCACTTGATCGCCAGTTCGTCGGGCGACGCCGGCTGCACCGCGTCGTAGCGCGAGATCGACGCACCGGCGATGCGCAGTGCGTCGATGCGCCGGTTCATGTCGAGGATTGCGTAGACCGGCGCCTCGACCGCCCCCGCCACATCAGCCGTCACGGTGATCAGCGTGCGCTGGTTCCTGTGCGCGATGCTCGGTGCCCGCACCCCGCTGTCCACCGTCACGAAGCGACCGAGCGGCTGCGGACCGAGCCGCGTGGGCACCGGAAGTGCCAGCAGCGACGCGACGTCGGCGCGGTCGGCGGGGGCGAGGCGCACGATCACCGGCACGGCCTCGCGTGCCTGCTCGAGCGCGAGCGTGGCGAGCGGCGCACCATCGAGGGCGAGCGCGCCCACCTGCGCCAGCATCACCGGGTCCGCACCGGCCTCGCCCGCCCGTGCGCGATCGATGCGGAGCGCGTACCGTCGCTGCGGTGCATCCACCGACCAGTCCACGTCGACCACGCCCGGCGTGCGTGCCATGATCGCGCGCACCGCGCGCGCCGCGGCCAGGCGCGTGGAGTCGTCGGCGGCGTACACCTCCGCCACGAGCGTGCTCAGCACCGGCGGTCCGGGTGGGATTTCGGCCACCTTCGCCGCGGCGCCCCAGCGGCGCGCGATCGAGTCCACCGCCGGCCGCAGCCCCGTCGCCACGTCGTGACTCCGTCGCGTGCGCGACTCCGGCGGCGCGAGCGTGACCGCGATGTCGGACATCGTCGGGCCGCGCCGCAGGAACCAGTGGCGTACGAGCCCGCTGAAGGTCACCGGGCCCGCGGTACCCACGTACGCGTCCGTGCTGCGCACGTCTGGATCGGCGCGCAGCCGCGCGGCCACCGCCGTGGTGGCCGCGTGTGACGCCTCGAGCGTCGTCCCCTCGGGGAAGTCGAGCACGACCTGGAATTCCGACTTGTCGTCGAAGGGGAGCATCTTCACCTGCACCGCGCGCAGCGGCACCAGCAGCGCCGCGCCGCCCAGCAGGAGCACCATCGTCGCGTAGACGGCGCGCCGGGCGGCCCGGTGCGCGAGCAGTGGCGCCATCAGCCGCCGGTAGCGTCGCCCCACCGCGTCGGCCACGGCCGTCGGCGCGTGCGTCTGCGCGCGCGCGGCAGGCGCGCGCCGGGCGAGGAGCAGGTATGCCGCCCACGGCGTCACCACGAAGGCCACGCCGAGCGACGCCAGCATCGCCACCGTCGCCCCCACCGGGATCGGGCGCATGTACGGCCCCATGAGCCCGGACACGAACGCCATCGGCAGGATCGCCGCGATGACCGTGACCGTGGCCAGGATCGTCGGATTCCCCACCTCGTCCACCGCGCGTACCGCCGCCACGTCGGGCGCGGCATCACCGCGTGCGAGATAACGGTAGATGTTCTCGACCACCACGATCGCGTCGTCCACGAGGATGCCGATCGAGAAGATCAGCGCGAAGAGCGTGATCCGGTTGAGCGTGTAGCCGAGCGCGTAGTAGGCGAAGAGGGTGAGCGCGAGCGTCACCGGCACCGCCACCAGCACCACCAGCGCCTCGCGCCAGCCGAGGGCCCACCAGACGAGGAGCGTGACGCTGGCAGTGGCGAGGAGCAGGTGCTCGATGAGCGTGTCGGCCTTGCCCTTCGCCGTCAGGCCGTGGTCGCGGACAACGTGCACGGTCACGTCGGACGGCAGGATCGTAGCGCGCGCGCCGTCCACCAGCCCGCGCACCGCGCGCGTGACGGTGGTGGCATTCGCCCCCGCGCGCTTGGCGACCGCGATCACCACGGCCGGCGCCGCCGCCCCGCGGCCCTCGCCGTGCGCGACGTACGACGCGGCTTCCTCGGTCCCGTCGACGATCCTTGCCACCTCGCCCAGTCGCACCGGCACACCGCGCGGCGCGCCGACCACGATTGCCCCCACCGCATCGGCATCGTCGAGCGCGGCGACGATGTCGACGCGTGCCGCCGCGTCGGCGTGCACCGCCTCGCCCCCCTGCGCACGCGCGTCGGCGCGCGGGAGCATCGCCGCCACGTCGCCCGCGGTGAGCCCGCTCGCCGCCAGCCGCGCCGGGTCGAGCGTCACGCGCACCGCGCGGCGCGCACCGCCGGCCACCGTCACCTGCGCGACATCGTGCACGGTGCGGATCCGTTCCTGCAGCCGTAGCGCGATCGTGCGCAGCGTGCGCGGATCGGTGCGCGTCGCGGTGAGCGACAGCACGAGCGCCGGCACGTCGTCGATGCCGTGCGGCTGCACCAGCGGCGGTGGCGTCCCCGGCGGCAGGCGATCGGCCGCCGACGCGAGCTTGGCATGGATCGCATCGGTGCTGCGCCCCATGTCGGCGCCCACGCGGAAGCGTGCGGTCACCATCCCCTCGCCCTCGCTCGCAAGCGCGTACGTGTACTCCACGTCGGGGAGTTCGGCCACGAGCTGTTCCAGCGGGCGGACGAGCGCCTGCTGGACCTCCGCCGGCGTCGCCCCGGGGCGGCGGACGAGCACGTCGATCATCGGCACCGAGATCTGCGGCTCCTCCTCACGCGGCGTGGCGACGAGCGCGAGCCCGCCCACGAGGAGCGAGGCGACCGTCACCAGCGGCGTGAGCTTGCTGCGCAGGAAGGTGCGCGCGATGCCACCGGCGATGCCCGTGGTCACGGCCGCCCCGCCAGCACGCGCGGCACGAGGATGGTGTCGCCCGCCTGCAGCCCGCCGAGCACTTCACGCGCCTCCCCGACGCGCAGCCCCAGTCGCAACCAGCGACGCTCCACCGCGCCGGCGGCCGGGACGCGCACCCCTTCCAGGTCGCCGTCGCGCACGAGCGCGCGCTCCGGCACGACCAGCGCGCGCACCCGTGCCGTGGGGAGGTGCAGCCGCGCCGTGCCGCCGGCAGGGAGGGCGCGATCGTCGTTGGCCACGCGCGCGACAATCGTCCACGGCCCGCCGTCGGGCGCCGGTGCGAGTCCGTCGATCGTGGCGAGCACCGACGTCCCGTCGATCTCGGCCTTCACGGTCGCGCCGCGCGCGATCGTGCGGAGCTGCGATGGCGCGACGCGCGCGGTGAGGCGCAGGGCGTGATCGTCGGCCAGCGACACGAGGGCGGTGCCGGGAGCGGCGAACGCGCCCGGATCGACATGGCGTGCGACGACGATGCCGGTGAACGGGGCACGCACCGTCGCGTAGCTGCGCGCCGCGGCGAGTTCGCGTTGCGTGCCGAGTGCGGAGGCGTGCGCCCCCTCGGCCCGCGCGAGAGCGGCGTCGGCAGCGTCGAGCTGCGCGCGCGGCGCGGCGTCGTCGGCCACGAGCGCGCGCAGGCGCGTCACCGCCAGTCGCGCCTCGTCGCGCGTGGCCGCGGCGGCGGCGAGTGCGGCGTCGGCCTGTGTCGCACGCGCGTCGAGGTCGCGAGCATCGATGGTGGCGAGCACCTGACCACTGCGCACGCGGTCACCGACGTGTACGTCGACGTGCGTGACGGTGCCGAGGAGTCGCGTGGCGAGCGTGGCCTGCTGCCACGGCGTGGCGAGGGCGGGGAGCTGGATGGCGCCGTCGAGGATCGTATCCCGCATGACCTGTGGCTGGAGCGTGGCGCGCTCCGGCTGGTGACGGTCCTGGTCAGGCGTGGGTTCCCGGGACGGCTGGCAGCTGGTGGCCAGCAGGGCGACGGCGACGGCGACGGCGGAGGTTCGAGGCATGCGGGAGGCGGCAGGGTTGGCACAATCAAATGACCATGTAGTTGTATCTGCAAGTCTCGACGCCTCCCGGCAGCGCTGTCGTCGCGTGCCGCTAGCGAGCGGCACCATCCGTGCGTCACGCGAGCGGCGTGGCGTACCGACGGGCACGACACGGCTCAGCCGCCACGTACCGGCTGGGCTCGGCAGCAACACGTGAGAATTCCCTAACGAATGACCCCACTTGGACTTCGGCTCGACCGCCGCCGCTCGCGCGGTCCTGCCTCATGGGTGGCGCAAACGCCTCGGCGTGGCGAGTATTGTCGGCGATTGACCACTCGGTCCGCACTTACCCTGTTTGGAGGTGGCATGACGCTCTCTGTTCGCCTGCGCTCGGCGGGCTCGCTTGTCGCGCTTGCGATCAGCGCCGCGCCGCTCGTCGCACAGCAGCCGCAGGCTGGCACCGTTGAAGTCAACGCCGGCGTGCGCGTGTCCGACGTCGGCATGCGGAACTTCTCCTCGGTGACATCGCCCACGGGGCTGCTTGGCGTCTTCCTGAGCCCCCGCATCGCGATCGAGACGGAGATCTCCTCGGCGAATGGCCGCCTGAGCTCGACCACGCCCTCGGTGCGGTCGGTCTCGTCCTACACGCCGCTGCAGCTGCGCGGCGTCTACAACTGGCCCGTGACGGACAACGTCGCGATCCTGCTCGGCGCCGGCGCCGTGCGCAACGAGCACCGCTGGCTTCCGCCCGGCCCGCAGAGCATCTGGGGCAGCGGCCCGGGGGCGCCGGTCGCCGGCCGTCGCATCGACGCCAGCGAGTTCAGCTGGCACACGATGCTCGGCGCGCGCCTCGGCCTCACCGACAACGTCACCTTCCGCGGTGGCGTGACGGTCGATGGCTCGAGCCTCGACGAAGGCGACATCCCGTTCCTGCTCGTCGACAAGCGCGGTTACAACATCGGCGGCAACTTCGGCGTCAGCTACCTCTTCAACACCAAGCCGGCGGATGCCGACGGCGACGGCGTGAAGGACAAGGCCGACAAGTGCCCCAACACGCCCGCGGGCGTGAAGGTGAACGCCGAGGGCTGCCCGATCGACACCGACATGGACGGCGTCGCCGACTACCTCGACAAGTGCGCCAACACGCCGCGTGGCGTGACGGTGGATGCGTCGGGGTGCCCGGTCGACAGCGATCGTGACGGCGTCGCGGACTTCCAGGACAAGTGCCCGAACACCCCGGCCGGCGTGCGCGTGAACGCCGAGGGCTGCCCGCTCGACAGCGACGGCGACGGCGTGGCCGACGATCGCGACCGCTGCCCGAACACGCCGCGTGGCGAGGCGGTGGACGCCAACGGCTGCTCGCTCCCGAAGGACGCGGACAACGACGGCGTGACCGACGACAAGGATCGCTGCCCGAACACGCCCGCCGGCTCGCGCGTCGATGCCAACGGCTGCACGGTGGTGATCGAGGGTGGTCGCCTGACGCTCCGCGGCGTGAACTTCGCCACCGGGTCGTCGCGCCTGACGCCGGGGTCGCTCCCGATCCTCAAGGAGACGGCGGCGAAGATCAAGTCGGCGCTCGGCAACCAGCAGATCCAGCTCGAAGTCGGTGGCCACACCGACAACACGGGTCGCGCGGTCGCCAACACCCGCCTCTCGCAGCGTCGTGCGGCGAGCGTGGTGAAGTACCTCGAGCAGCTCGGCATCCCGAAGGGGATCCTGACCGCGAAGGGCTACGGCCCGAGCGAGCCGGTGGCCGACAACAAGACGCGCCAGGGCCGCGCCCTGAACCGTCGCGTGGAGATCAAGCAGCTCCCGTAAGGGCTGCGCGATCCACGAGCCAGGTGAACGAGCCGCCCCCGGGAGATCCCGGGGGCGGCTCGTTCGTTCGCGTGCCTCCTCCGTGCCAGGCACCGCTGTCCCCGCAGCGCCGCGCACCCGGCCCCCTCGGTGCCTGGCACCGGCGTCAGCGCCCGCGTGGACGCCGGGCTGCCGCGAGGCGGGCGCGGGCCGCGTCGGCGATCGCGAGCACGGCGGGGTGCCGGATGCGGCGCTCGGTGCTCACGGCGTAGAAGCGCTCGCGCGCGCCGCGCAGCCGGCCCAGGGCGCGCACGTCGAAGGTGCGCTCGATCTCGTCGGTCACGACGCTCGGTGCGCAGAACGCCCCCACGCCGTCGTGACCGAGGAGCTGCAGGAGCGCCATGTCGTCGACCTCGGCGACCACGTCGGGTTCGATCGCGTGCGCCTGGCACCACGCATCGACGTGACGTCGCAGCGGTGACCCTTCGGCCGGCATCAGCATCGGCGCCCGGTGCAGCGAGCGCGGAAAGCCGGGGGAGAGCGACGCGGCCAGCCGCGACGCGGCGAAGACCGCGATCGGGCTCTCGCCCAGGAGATGGTTGTAGGCGCGCACGCGCGAGCCGGCAGGCATCGGCGCATCGGCGATGACGAGGTCCACGGCGTCGGCCGCCAGGTCGGCGACGAGGCGCGGCGTGGGGGCGGTGCGCACCGCCACGCGCCAGAGCGGCCCGAGGGCGAGCGCCGGCTGCAGCAGGCGCGTGGCGGTGACCTTGGGAAGCGAATCGGCGACGCCGATGGTGAAGCGGAGCGGCCGCCCCTCGATGCGCGTGCGCGCCGCCGAGACGAGGTCGCGCCCGAGCGAGAAGATCTCGTCGGCATAGCGGAGCACGACGTGGCCCTGCTCGGTGAGGGCGAGCGTGCGCCCCCGTCGCACCAGGAGCGGGACGCCGAGCGCGCGCTCGAGCTCGCGCAGCTGCTCGGAGATCGTCGCCTGCGCGACGCCGAGGCGCGTCACCGCACCGGCCACCGAGCCCTCGTGCGCGACGGCCCAGAAGTAGTGCAGGTGATGGTAGTTGAGGGCGGGGCCCTCGCTCCCGCGGTCGTGGCCGGCCATGCGGCAAACATCGGAAAATCCGATCGGTTTGACCAGTCCATCGGTCGACGAGACGTTGCCGGCGTCCCGGCGGCTGCGCGGTGCAGCCCGCGGGACCCTCAACACACGCGGAGCGCGTCCCATGCCTCAGTCGTCGCAGCCTCTCGACCTCGGCCCGGCCGCATCGCGCCGTGGCTTCCTCGCCCACGCCGCCTCGCTGGGCGCCGCCGCGGCGATCGGCACCGCGTTCATGCCGCGTCCGCTCGCCGCGGAGGAGCTCACCTCGGCCGAGTGGGACGCGGTGCACCGCGATCCGACGACGCCTGCCGAAGCGCTCAAGCAGCTGGAGGACGGGAACCGGCGCTTCGTCGCGGGGCGCCCCATCGCGCCGCACCGCGACATGGCGCGTCTCAAGGCGATCGCGCCACGGCAGAGCCCCTTCGCCGCCTTCCTCGGCTGTGCCGACTCGCGCGTCCCGATCGAGATCGTCTTCGACCAGGGCTTCGGCGACGTCTTCGTGAGCCGCATCGCCGGCAACATCGCCGTCGCCGAGCAGATCGCGTCGCTCGAGTTCGGGACGGCCGTCCTCGGTGCCAAGGTGCTCTACGTGCTCGGACACTCGGCCTGCGGCGCCGTCTCGGCGACGATGAACGGCACCGAGGTCCCGGGGCAGATCTCGGCGCTCTACTTCCACATCCGCCCCGCCACGCGCGGCGCCGGCGGGAACCTCGACAAGGCGATCGCCGCCAACGTGCGGGAGCAGGCGCTGCGGCTCCGCGACGGCTCGACGGTGATCAGCAAGCTGGTGAAGGAGGAGAAGCTGATCGTCGCCGGCGGCGTCTACGACCTGAACACCGGTGCCGTGACGCCGGTGGCGCTCGACGCGGCCTGATCGCCCTGCGAGCGCGCCGCGCTCCGCCGCGGCGCGCTCGCGTGGTGCGGCACCGCCATCGTCGCCCGTGCGTTCGCCGCGCGTCACCACTCCCACCCGCCATGCACATCCCGACCCCGTCGACCGGAGCGCGCTCGTGAACGACGTCCTGCGCGCCAATCTCCTCTCGCCGATCGCGCTCTCCTTCCTGCTCGGCATCATCGCCAAGGTGATCCGGAGCGAGTTCTCGCTCCCCAAGGACATCTACGCCGGCATCTCGATCTACCTCCTCTGGGCGCTGGGGCTGCAGGGCGGGGTGGAGCTCGCGCACGCCAGCTTCAGCTCGATCCTCGCGCCCGCGGGGGTGACGCTCCTCATCGGCTGCATCACCCCGCTCACCGCCTTCGGCATCCTGCGCTACCTCGGCAAGTTCAGCGATGCGGATGCGGCCGGCGTGGCGGCGCACTACGGCTCGGTGTCGGCGGTGACCTTCATCGCCGCGCAGACCTTCACCAAGGCGGTGGGGGCGGAGGCCGAGGGCTTCATGCCCACGCTCCTCACGCTGCTCGAGAGCCCGGGGATCCACATCGCGCTCGCCATCGGCGCGATCCGCACCGGCGGGCAGGGGCGCCCCACCAGCGAGGTGCTGCACGAGGTGCTCACCGCGCGCACCATGGTGCTGCTGGTGGGCGGGCTCCTGGTCGGCTTCTTCATCGGCGAGAAGAACTGGACGGTCATCGAGCCGTTCTTCAACACCAAGGGCGCGGTGTTCCGCGGCGCACTCACGATCTTCATGCTCGAGATGGGGCTCCTCGCCGGGGCGCGCCTCGGGGACCTCAAGCGCGTCGGCCCCTTCCTGCTCGGCTTCGGGATCGCGATGCCGATCATCCACGGCGTGCTCGGCGCCTGGCTCGGGTCGCTCGCGGGGCTCTCGGTCGGCGGCGCGACGGTGCTCGCCGCGATGGCCTCGAGCGCCAGCTACATCGCGGCGCCGCCCGCGGTGCGCGTCACGCTCCCCGACGCCAATCCCACGTACTATCTCACGTCGTCGCTCGCGATCACGTTCCCGTTCAACATCCTCGCGGGCATCCCGCTCTACTACCAGGTCGC
>JALOPO010000418.1 GCA_025453855.1 Gemmatimonadaceae bacterium | reverse complement strand
GCTCTACTACCACTCGAACGCCGAGCCGAGCGGCGTGGTGGGGATCGCCGAGGTGGTGCGGGAGGCGTACCCGGACCACACGCAGTTCGACGCGTCGCACGATCACTACGATCCGGCGTCGAAGCCCGAGGCGCCGTCGTGGCTGATGGTCGACGTGCGGGCGGTCGAGCAGCTGCCGGCGATGGTGACGCTCGAGCAGATGCGCGGGGATCCGGCGCTCGAAGGGCTGGAGACGGTGCGGAAGGGGTCGCGGTTGAGTGTGCATCCGGTGAGCGAGGCGCACTTCCGATCGATCACGGCCGCTCGGCCTCGCTGACCCGCGATCGGCCCTCCGAGGCCCCGTGTCGTCGTCCGCGGCTGCGCACAAGCGACGACCGGGCGACGTCGGCCGTCAGCCCTTCCGCCGCATCGCCTGCATCGCGGTCCGGGCCGCCCGCTCGTACACGCCGTCGGCGAAGCGCAGCTCGCCCGAGAAGTGGATCACACGTGCGGCCGCCTCATCGAGACCGCGTGACATGTTGATGTACGCGGGCCACGGCAGCACGCTTCCACCGGCCGCATTCGCGATCACGTAGTTTGACGTCACCTGTTCGGTCCCCCACTCGTGCCAGCGCGGACCGATCGCGGCCTCCATCGCGAGCGAATAGCGTTCGACGTCGCTCCAGGCGATCGCACCGCGCGCATACCCGGCAAAGCCGGCGCAGCCGCGGAAGTAAGTCGTCCCGGAAAGCGCATCGACATCGCGCATCATCGTCTCGGAGACGATCTGGATGTGTGAGCTGGCGACATCGCGGAACTCGGCACGGCGAGCATCGGCCGCTTCTGCGAGCGACAGCCTGCGGACGGCGCTGCCGGCATCGGCGCCGGCGCCGTGCCCGGTGAGCGTCACCGACAGATTGCGTGTCACCGCATCGAGCAGCGCGTCGGGGCGGCCGACCGTGACCGTGTCGGAGTCGGCCTGGATCACGTACCGGTCGGCGGATGCGTCGATGCAGGTCGCGAGACGCTCCCAGCATCCACCGCGCGGGCAGCGCCCGACATCGATCTCCGAGACCAGACGGAACTCGACGCGGGGCACGTGCCGCGCGATGGTGTCGCGGTCGCGTGGCGAGAGGCTGCCGTCGTCGACGACGATCACCCGGCTCGGGGCGATGTGACCGCCGAGCGACTTGACCGCGATGAGATAGAGGTTGGTGAAGACGCCGCCGATCTGCGACACGATGACGGGTCCGTCCGGGTCGAGCCGCAGCGGCGCGGTCGAGAGGACCGCACGCGCCCATCCGTGTCGATTGGTGTCGAGCCAACGGCGGAGTCGGTAGAACATGAGATCGAAGTTCGGAGAAGGCTCAGCGTGTCGCGGTCGCGGGGCGCGAGTCGTGCTCGTGCCGCAGATGCCCGCAGAGGGCGAGCAGTGACCAGAGGAGGGCGGCGTGATCCGCCGTCTCCTCGAGGTGCTGGCGCCAGAGTGCCTGGACCGCAGCGGCGTCGAGGACATCGCTCGTCCGCACGACATCGGCGTGCAGCAGATCGTCCGCCCACTCGCGCAGCGGCCCGCGCAGCCAGTCGGCGAGCGGGACCGCGAAGCCCCGCTTCGGGCGGTCGATCAGCGCCGACGGTACGTGCCGCGTCAGCAGTCGGCGGAGCGGGAGCTTGCCGATACCGTCGCGCACCTTGGCCGCGAACGGGACGCGCCATGCGAACTCGAAGACGCGGTGGTCGAGCAATGGGGCGCGCGTCTCGAGCGAATACGCCATCGCCGCCCGATCGACCTTCACCAGGATGTCGTCGGGGAGATACGACACCGCGTCGAAGAGCATCCGCGCCGTCAGCGGGTCGACGCCGTCGAGCCATGGTCCCGCGAGTGCGGCCCGCGCGAACGCGCCGTCGACGCGCGGCCCCGTCAGTCGATCGGGGGTCGCCGTCTGCGCCATCAGCGCGAGGTAGACCTCGCGCTCGTCGTCGGCCGCCAGCATCGCCCCGAGTCGGGTCGCCGCCGAGAGGGGGCGCTTCGCGACCCGGTCGGCCGCCGTCGCCAGCCAGGTGGGCCCCGGAAACGGCACGGCCCCCAGCGAGGCACCCGCGACGCCGCGGAGCGGCGACGGCACCAGCGACCGGAGCCGCGCGATGCTGCCGCGCTGGCGATACTGGATGTAGCCGCCGAACAGCTCGTCGCCGCCGTCGCCCGACACCGCCACGGTGACGTGCTGCCGCGTGAGCCGCGAGACGAGGAGCGTCGGGAGCTGCGACGAGTCGGCCATCGGCTCGTCGTAGATGGTCGCGAGCGACGGCACCAGCGCGAGCGCATCGTGTCCGTCGACGCGCAGCTCGGTGTGCTCGGTGCCGAGGTGCGCGGCCACCGCCGCCGCCACCTGCGACTCGTCGAACAGCGGATCGTCGAAGCCGATGGTGAAGGTGCGCACCGGGCGTGCGCTCTGCGCCTGCATCAGCGCGACGATCAGCGACGAGTCGATCCCCCCCGACAGGAAGGCGCCGAGCGGGACGTCGGCGACCATCTCGTCGCGCACCACCGGGCGCAGCACCGCATCGAGGGCGTCGGCGATCTCGTCGTCGGTGCCGACGATCGGGTCGGCCAGCCCGCGCTCGGCCGCCTCGCGCGCGCTCCAGTAGACATGCTCGACCGGCTCGCGCCCGGAGGCGAGTTCGACCAGCGTCCCGGGGCGCACCTTGCCGATCTCGGCGTGGATCGAGCGCGGCGCCTGGATGTAGCCGTGGCGCAGGAGCTGGGCGACCGCCTCCGGCGAGGTCGTC
>JALOPO010000417.1 GCA_025453855.1 Gemmatimonadaceae bacterium | reverse complement strand
GGCGGGGCGCGCCGAGGCGAACGACGGGCTGACCGCCGTGGCGCGCGCGACGTGGCCGTTCCAGCTGTCGCGTCGCATGGTGCTCGAGCCGTCGATCGCGGCGTTCACGGGGCGCTACGTGCTCACGAGCGACCTGCGCAGCACCGGGCTGCGCGGCCCGCGCGACTGGGAGTTCGCCGACGAACGCGTGCTCGGCACCATCGCGCTGCAGGCCCGCCCGTTCGGTCTGCTGGCCGAATACAACGTCGGGCGCGGCCCGCAGTACGACCCGGTGCGCCGCGGCCCGCAGTACGACCCGGTGCGCGACAGCGTCGTCACGAAGCGGCTCGCCGGCGGCTTCGTCACCGCGAACTGGGTGATCGCGCACCGCGGGCAGCAGTTCCTGCCGTTCGTGCGCTGGCAGGCCTACGACGGCGGCAAGCGCCACGAGCGCGACGCGCGCGCCCACCGGGTGCGCGACCTCGAGGTGGGGGTGGAGTGGCAGGCGTCACGCAATTTCGAGCTCGTGGCCGAGTACTACCTCGGCGACCGCGTGACCGCCGATCGCGCGCTCGGCGTGAATCCGCAGACGGGGCGGCTCCTGCGCCTGCAGGCGCAGGTCAACTACTGATCCGCAGGGGCGCGAGGGACGGCGACACCTGAGCGCGGGGGCGCGGAGGACGCGACGAACGGCGATGCTCGGGGGTGTGCGCGCGACGTCGATCCGGTGCACGGATCGCCGCCATCGGTGCGGAACCCGACATGAAGAACGGCAGGGGCGCTGCGCGCCCGAGTGACGGGAGTCGAGGAGATGGAGAGACCGCACGGACCGCCTCCCCTTCTCACCCACTCCCGAGACTCGGGCGCGCAGCGCCCCGGCGGTTCCGTGCCGTCCCGCGCTACGGACAGGCCGCGACGAGCGGTGTGGCCCGGCGTCGCCGTGCCTCACGCCCGATGCGGCGTCACTCGCCGTACGGGATCCAGATGTTCTTGACCTGCGTCGCGTGGCGCAGGAACTCGCGCCCCTCGCCCTGCACCGGCGAGAACCAGTCGCGCGTGCCGGCGGCTTCGCACCAGGTGCGCTTCATGTTGCCGGCCGACTCGCGCTCGACCATCGCGATGCCCGTGTCGCCGCCGACGTACCACATCGCGCCGACCTCATCGTGCTGCGCGAGCGTCTTCGCGAGTTCATCGCGGGGGCCGGTGACGATGTTCACCACGCCGCCCGGCACGTCGCTCGTGTCGAGCACCTGGTAGAAGTCGGTCACGGCGAGCGGGCTGCGCTCGCTCGGCACGGCGACGACCGCATTGCCCATCGCGATCGCGGGGGCGACGAGGGAGATGAAGCCGAGCAGCGGCGCGTCGTCGGGGCACGCGATGCCGATCACGCCGATCGGTTCGTTCATCTGGAGCGCGACGCCGCGGATCGGGACGTTGTGCACGGCGCCGTCGTGCTTGTCGGCCCAGGCGGCGCAGGTGAACAGCCGTGCGATGCTCGCGTCGACCTCGCGGGCGCCGTCGGTGCGGCCGGACATCGCGTCGAGGCGCGCGGCGAACTCGCCGGCGCGGGCCGCGAGGTTCTCGGCGATGTAGTAGAGCACCTGCGCGCGCGTGTGGCCGGTCGCCTTCGCCCAGCCGCTCGCGGCGAGCGCGGCCGCGACGGCGTTGCGCACGTCCTTGCGGTTCCCTTCGCCGACCTCGCCCAGCCGCGTGCCGTCCGGTGCGGTGATCGTGCGCGTGTAGCCCGAGTCGGCGCGCGCCTGCTTGCCGCCCACGTAGAGCTTGGGCGTGCGGTCGAGCGCCGGCATCGCGAACGCGTCGTCGTCCTCGTCGCGGGTCGGTGCAGCCGGTGCCGGTGCCGTGGCGGCGACCGGCGCGGCGCCGTGCTTCCAGAGCGGCACGAGGTACTCGTACATCCCCTCGCGACCGCCCTCGCGCCCGAAGCCCGACTCGCGGTAGCCGCCGAAGCCGGCGGCGGCGTCGAACAGATTCGTGCTGTTCACCCAGACCACGCCCGCCTGCAGCTTCGGTGCGATGTCGAGCGCGAGGTTGATGTTCTCGCTCCAGACGCTCGCCGCGAGCCCGTACGGCGTGTTGTTGGCGAGCTGCACCGCCTCGGCCGGCGTGCGGAAGGTCATCGCCACCAGCACGGGGCCGAAGATCTCCTCCTGCACGATGCGCGCGCTCGGGCTCACGCCGGTGAAGAGCGTCGGCGGATGGAACCAGCCCTCCTGCGGCACCGCCCACGACGGCTGCCAGCAGGTCGCCCCCTCGGCCGTGCCCGCCTCGACGAGCTCGCGGATGCGCGCGAGCTGCACCGGCGCGACGATCGCGCCCATGTCGACCGCCTTGTCGAGCGGCGCCCCGACACGGAGCGTCTCCATGCGCGCGCGCAGCTTCGCGAGAAGCGCGTCGGCGATGCCTTCCTGCACGAGCAGCCGTGAGCCGGCGCAGCAGACCTGTCCCTGATTGAACCAGATCGCATCGACGACGCCTTCGACCACCGAGTCGAGGTCGGCGTCGTCGAAGACGATGAACGGCGACTTGCCGCCCAGTTCGAGCGAGAGCTTCTTGCCCGACCCCGCGGTGGCGCGGCGGATCGCCTTGCCGACCTCGGTGCTCCCGGTGAAGGCGATCTTGTGCACCCCGGGATGCGCGACGAGCGCCTTGCCCGTCTCGCCGTCACCGGTGACGACGTTGAGCACGCCGGGCGGGAGCCCGGCCTCGTGCGCGAGCTCGGCGAAGAGGAGCGCGGTGAGCGGCGTGAACTCGGCCGGCTTGAGGACGACCGTGCACCCCGCGGCGAGCGCCGGCGCGACCTTCCACGCCAGCATCAGCAACGGGAAGTTCCACGGGATCACCTGCCCGACGACGCCGACCGCCGTGTGGCCGGCGAACTCGCTGTCGAGGAGCTGCGCCCAGCCGGCGTGATGGTAGAAGTGACGGGCGACGAGCGGGATGTCGAGGTCGCGCGTCTCGCGGATCGGCTTGCCGTTGTCGAGCGTCTCGAGCACGGCGAAGAGGCGGGCGTGCTTCTGCACCATGCGCGCGAGCGCGTAGAGATGGCGCGCGCGGCC
>JALOPO010000416.1 GCA_025453855.1 Gemmatimonadaceae bacterium | reverse complement strand
TTGCAGCACGACGGTGTAGCGCCCGGGTTCGATCGCCACGGGCCTGCGCGACCGCAGCGCGACGTCGATGGCCCGCTGGCTCGTCGCCTGCACGTCGAGGGCGCGCCACGCCACCGCATCGTCGCTCGCCCAGCCGCTCCCCGTGCCGTCGGTGGTGCGCGCGGTGAGCGTGTAGTTGGCGCGCGAGCCGCGATGGTAGGCGAAGAGCCCCGCGCTGTTGCCGATCGCCGTCGCGCTCCCCTGCACGAGGAGGAAGCCTGCCACCTCGAGCGTCGCGCCGGAACGCGCCGGGGCGAGCGCACTGCGCGCGGCCGCCATCGCGGTGTCGGCATCGAGCGTCGCCGTCGCCTCGTCCCACGCCTCGCGCACTGCCACGTACGTCTGCGCCGCGAGCAGCGGCATCGCCTCCGGATCCTCCGGCGCGAGCGCCGCGATCGACTCCGCCTTGCGCACCGCGCGCTCGAGCCCCTCGGCCGAGAGGTCGTTGGTCGTCACGCTGGCACGCCGACGCCCGGCGAGCGCGGTGATGACGGCGCTCGTGTCCTCGGTCACGCCGGCGGTGGAGAGCTGATTCGCGGCGAAGCGCAGGTTGCGCACGCGCTCGGAGCGGAGCGCCACCTGCACGCCGTCGGTCTTCGACAGCCGCACGACCTGCTCGACGACGCGCTGCGCCTCGTCGCGGGAGAGCACCACGTCGTCGTCGCGCAGCGAGCGGGGCACGCGGGGATCGAGTCGCGCGCTCATGCCTTGCGCCCCGTGTTGATGATCGTCGCCTGCCTGAATCGCGCCGGCGGGCAGCCATGGCTCACCGCGTTCACCTGCCCCGGCTGTCCCTTGCCGTCGGCGAAGGTCGCGAACAGCTCGTAGCTCGCCGGTCCGCCGAGCAGGTCGAGCGAGCGCCAGAAGTCGGGTGTGCGGATCACGTAGGCGACATCACGCAGCTGCCCCGTGATCTTCCCGCCCCTGATCTCGTACGCGATCGCGCCGCCGAACTGCGCGTTGTAGCGCTGCTGGTCGATGGAGTACGAGCCGCGACCGAGGATCGCGATGCCGCGATCGGTGGCGGCGACCATGTCGTCCCACGAGCGCTCCGTGGCCGCGGGCTGCAGTGAGACGTTCGGCATCCGCTGGAACGCCACCGAGCTCCACGAATCGGCGTAGCTGCAGCCGTGGCTGCGCACGGGCGCGCCGCGCTTCGCGTACCACCAGTCGAGCCAGTTCGCCTGCTCGCGCGTCGTCTGGTAGTCCACGAACGTTCCCTTGTCGATGATCGTGAACTGTTCCGGGGCCACGCCGTCGTCGTCCCAGCCGATCGTCGCGCAGCCACCGGGCTGCGAGCGGTCGCCGGTGATCGTCATCAGCTCGGAGCCGAAGCGCAGCGCGCCGAGCACCCGGTCAGGGGGCGCGACGAACGAGGTGCCGGCGTAGTTGGCCTCGTAGCCGTAGGCGCGATCGATCTCGGTGGGGTGCGCGACGCTCTCGTGGATCGTGAGCCCCAGGTTGCTCGGATGGAGGAGCAGGTCGTAGCGCCCCGGCTCGACCGGCCTGGCGGTGAGCTTCTCCGCCGCCTGCTCGCCCCACCGTGTCGCGTTCTCGGCCAGCCGCGCCTCGAGCACCGCCTCCCAGCCGCGCCCCGTGGGCTGCACGACCGCGTCGCGCACCGCGAAGTCGGTGCGGTCGGCGTTCACCGCGGTGATGCTCATGGGCGTCCAGGTGCGCACCACCACCTGCGTGGTGACCGTCCCCTCGCTGTTCGCGTAGTTGCGCTCCTCCTTCACGAAGAGGAGCTGCGTCCCGGCGAAGCGCACCGTGGGCACCGCCAGCGCGGCCGCGTTGGCGGCCAGCGCGAGGGCGACCTTGTCGGCGATCGGGATCGTGAACGGATCGATGCGGAAGCCGCTCGACCAGCGTCCGTCGGGTACCACCGGCGCCGGCGCGAGCATCACCGCGCGATCGCGTGTCGTGCGCCCCGCCTTCGCCGTCGCCACCGCCTCGCGCGCCGCCCGCGCGATCCCGTCGCGCGTCAGCCGCGGCGTGGCCGCGAAGCCCCAGCAGCCCTCGACGAGCACGCGCACGCCGCAGCCGATCGTGTCCTCGTCGTTGACGCCGAGCACCTGCCGCTCGCGGGTGGCGATCGACTGCCGCTGCACGCGCTGGATCCGCGCATCGCTCCACGCCGCCCCCGCGCGCCGCGCCTCGTCGAGCGCATGGAGCAGGAGCTCGCGCACGTTCGGCTCCATCGCCGGCGCCGGCCGCGGCGCGCCGTACGCCCTGTCGAGCCACGCCTCGCCCCGCGCCTCGCGCGGCACGCCGAGCGCCACCGCCCCCGCCGCCAGCGCCGTCGTCGTCAGGAAGTCGCGTCGTGTGGTCATCGGGGCGTCGGCTCAGTGGCGAAACAGGAGGGTCGCCGTGGAACAGCGGATCATCACGGTGGGCACGGTCGTGCGGGGGTCGGACGTGGCGTGCACCGCCTCGGGGCACGGGCTGACGCGCACGGCTGGACTGCGCACGGCAACAGCCTGCACGGCTGAACGGCAACTGACTGGAACACTTGGAGAACAACAGGACAGATCATCACTTCGTCTCGCGTCAACCCGCTTCATCGGCGTGGTTCAGCCGTGCGCAGTCCAGCCGTGCGCGTCAGCCCGTGCCCCAGGGCTGTTCGTCGCCGACGCTCGCATGCAACAGGTCACTCCGCCTTCGGCGCCACACGCTTCGGCTTCACGTGGCGGTCGAGCCAGGAGACCATCTCGAACAGCGTGTGCCCCACCGACTCGCGCGCGA
>JALOPO010000415.1 GCA_025453855.1 Gemmatimonadaceae bacterium | reverse complement strand
CACGCCGAGTCGCTGCTCAGCCGCGTGCGCGAGAAGGAGCTGGCCTACGGGCAGGAAGTGGCGAGCCTCTCGCTGCGCTCCGCCGACCTGCTCCGCGACCTGCTCGACGCCGTCGACGCGGCGCTGGCGGGCGGCGGGCGCGTGCAGCGCCCCGACAGCTACGACGCGCTCCTCCACGACCTCCACCACGTCGACGAGATCATCGCCGGCGCGCGCGCCGTCACCGTCACCGGCGTGAGCACCAAGCGCGCCGAGCAGTCGGCCGAAGCGGTCGCCGGCGCCGCCCGTCGCAAGGAGGCCGGCGAGTCGTCGGTGCGCGTGCGCACCGATCGCCTCGATCGCCTCATCGACCTCGTGGGCGAGCTGGTGATCGCGCAGTCGATCATCGGCGGCGACGACGGGATCCGCGGCGGCGCCAACCACGAGCTGCTCAAGAAGGTCACGCACGCGGGGAAGATCGTCCGCGAGCTGCAGGACCTCTCCATGAGCATGCGCATGGTCCCGCTCAAGACCACCTTCCAGAAGCTGGCGCGCGTCGTCCGCGACGTGGCCATCAAGGCCGGCAAGCAGGTGGAGTTCGTCACCGAGGGCGAGGAGACGGAGCTCGATCGCAACATGGTCGACGTGGTCGGCGACCCGCTCGTGCACATGGTGCGCAACTCGGTCGACCACGGCATCGAGAAGCCCGACGCGCGCGGCGCCGCCGGCAAGGGGACGACCGGGACCGTCACGCTCCGCGCCTACAACCAGGGCGGCTTCGTGGTCGTGGAGCTCCGGGACGACGGCCGCGGCCTCGATCGCGAGAAGATCCTCGCCAAGGCGATCAGCGTCGGCCTCGCGCAGCCCGACCAGAAGTACACCGACGAGCAGGTCTTCCAGTTCATCTTCGCGCCGGGCTTCAGCACCGCCGCGCAGGTCACCGACATCTCGGGACGCGGCGTGGGCATGGACGTCGTGCGCCGCAACATCGAGAGCATCCGCGGGCGCATCGAGATCGACAGCGTCCTCGGGCAGGGCACGACCTTCCGCATCCGCCTCCCGCTCACGCTCGCCGTCACCGACGGCATGCTCGTGCGCGTCGGCTCGGAGCGCTACATCGTCCCGATCACGAACATCCACATGACCTTCCGCCCGGAGCGCGCGATGCTCCAGACGGTCACCGGGCGCGGCGAGGTGGTGATGCTGCGCGGCGAGGTCATGCCGATCCTCCGCGTGCACGAGGTGATGGGCGTCACCGACGCCACCACCGACCCGTGCGAGGCGCTCCTCATGGTCGTCGCCGACGGCGACCGCCGCACCGCGCTCCTCGTCGACGAGCTCCTCGGCCAGCAGCAGGTCGTCGCCAAGTCGCTCGGCGAGCAGCTCGGCAGCGTCGCCGGCATCGCCGGCGGGGCGATCCTCGGCGATGGCCGCGTGGGGATCATCCTCGACGTCGCGGAGATGGTGCACCACGCCCGCGGCAACGGCACCTTCGCCGCCGCCGCCTGATCCGCCCGCCGGCCACCGACGCCCGGTCCACACGCCCGCTTCAGCCCGTCCCGCGGCGGGACGAGACTCGCCGTCACGTCCCGACCATTCCGGAGCCCATCATGAGCACGACGACCATCGAACGCACCGCCGACAGCCTTGCCGGCAAGTACCTCACCTTCTTCCTCGCCGGCGAGGAGTACGGCGTGGAGATCCTGCGCGTGCAGGAGATCATCGGGATGATGCCGATCACGCGCGTCCCGAACACGCCCGCGCACATCAAGGGCGTGATCAACCTGCGCGGCAAGGTCATCCCGATCATGGACCTGCGCGAGAAGTTCGGCATGCCCGCCGGCACCGAGGCGGAGCAGGTGATGATCGTGGTGCAGGTGGCGGGGCGGCAGGTGGGCGTGGTGGTCGACAAGGTGAGCGAGGTGGCGACCATCGGCGCCGCCGACATCGACGCCACGCCCGACTTCGGCGCCGGCGTGCACACCGAGTTCCTGCTCGGCCTCGGCAAGAGCCAGGGGAAGCTCAAGCTCCTGCTCGACATCGAGCGCGTGCTCACCACGCAGGACGTGATCGATCTCGGCGCCTTCGCGGGCGCCACGGGCGAGCTGGCGGAGGCGGCGTGACCGTCGTCCTCGCCATCGTCGCCGGCGTCGCCGCGCTCGTCGCGGCGTTCGCCATCTTCGCCGGGCGTCGCGGGGCCGCGCAGCTCGTCGTCGCACGGCGCGACCTCGAAGAGCAGCGCCTGCACACGGCGCGCCTCGTGGGCGCCATCGACCGCCTCGCCGACGGCAGCTGGCAGGGCGACGCGCAGGACGCGCCGACCGTGGTGCGGCTGCGCGCGCAGCTCGCCGCCGCGGTGGCAGGTGACACCGCCGCCGCCGTCGGCGACTTCACGGCGCTCGCCACCGTGGTGCGCGCGCAGGCCGCCGGGCAGCGCGATGACGCCACCGCCACCTTCCTGCGCGAGCTGTCGTCGGCGCTCGATCGCCTCTCGCAGCGCGATCTCACGGTGCGCATCGGCACGCAGCACGCGGGCGAGCTCGGTCGCATCGCCGAGGCGTTCAACCGCGCCACCGGCACGCTCGACGCGGCCTTCGAGGAGGTCGTGCGCGCGTCGGAGCAGGTGAACGTCGCGTCGGCGCAGATCAGCGCGGGGAGCCAGGGGATGGCCGACCTCGCGAGCGAGCAGGCGAGCACGCTCGAGGAGGTCCGCCGCGTCGCTGCAGGAGACGGGGAGCGTGGCGCGCCAGAACGCCGCCAACGCGAGCGAGGCCCGCGGCCTGGCCGAGGGCGCCCGCGCCGCCGCCACCGATGGCGTGACGAGCATGCAGCGCCTGAGCGACGCCGTGGCGCAGATCAAGACGTCGAGCGACCAGACGATGAAGATCGTGAAGACGATCGACGAGATCGCCTTCCAGACGAACCTGCTGGCGCTCAACGCGGCCGTGGAAGCGGCGCGCGCGGGCGACGCGGGGCGCGGCTTCGCGGTGGTCGCCGAGGAAGTGCGCGCGCTGGCGCTGCGGGCCGCCGAGGCGGCGCGCAACACGAGCACGCTCATCGAGGAGTCGGCG
>JALOPO010000414.1 GCA_025453855.1 Gemmatimonadaceae bacterium | reverse complement strand
ACCGCCTCCATCTGCACCGGCTGCTCGCAGGGGTGCAACGTGATGGTCGAGACGCGCGACGACGTGGTGGTGCGGCTGCGGCCGCGCCCGAACGCCGACGTGAACGTGCACTTCATCTGCGACACCGGGCGCCTCGACTACCGGTGGATGAACCGGCGCGACCGCCTCGAGTTCCCGATGGTGCGCGAGGGCGACGCGCTCGTCGCCGCCGACTGGTCGACCGCGATCGCGCGTGCCACGGCGGCGCTGCGCAGCGCGGGAAGGGCCATCGCGCTCGCCTCGCCGTCGCTGCCGAACGAGGCGCTCTACCTGCTCGCGCAGGTCGCCGACGCGGTGGGCGCCGACAAGCGCTACGTCCTCGCGCGCGGCGCCGAGGCGCCGCTCCCGGGCGTGAAGGATCTCGCGCTGCGCGCCGAGCGCGCGGCGAACCACACCGGCGCCGAGCTGCTCGGCTTCGCCGAGCATGCCGTGCCGTTCGCGGGGCTCACGGCCGGCGACGTGGTCCTCGTGGCGGACGAACAGCTCGCGCACCTCGACACGGTGAGCGTCCCCGCCGGCGTGCAGCTCGTCGTCGTGGGCACCGTGCTCGCGCCGTGGGCGATGGGCGCCTGCGTGGCCGCCCTCCCGATCGCGACGCACGTCGAGCAGGAGGGCACCTTCACGAACCTGCGCGGTCGCGTGCAGCGCTTCATGCAGGCGAAGGCGCCCCCGGGACTCGCGCGTCCGTCGCACCTCGTGCTCGGCGAGCTCGCGGCGGCGCTCGGTCGCCCGCGCCCCGCGCCGCTCGCCTCCGCGGTCTTCGATGCCCTGGCCGAGTCGGTGCCGGCATTCACCGGCCTGCGCTGGGCGAAGCTCGGCCTGCGCGGGCTGCCGGTGCTCGAGCCGGCCGCGGCGGGAGCCGAGGCATGAACTGGACGCCGTCGCTCGTGCCGGTCAGCGGCACCGCCTTCGTCATCGCGTCGCTCGTGAAGATGCTCGTCTTCTTCGGCGGCTACCTGGTGACGGTGGCGATGCTCACGCTCGCCGAGCGGAAGATCAGCGCCTGGATCCAGGATCGGCACGGGCCCAATCGCACCGGCCCGGGCGGGCTGCTGCAGCCGGCCGCCGACGGCCTGAAGAACCTCATGAAGGAGGAGCTGCAGCCGGCCGCCGGCCACCGCGTGCTCTTCACGCTCGCACCGGCGATCGCCTTCTGCACGGCACTCGTCAGCTGGGCGGTGATCCCGTTCGCCGCGCCGCTCCCCACCCCGTGGGGCGTGGTGCCGATGGCGCTCGCCGAGCTTCCGGTCGGCTTCCTCTTCACGCTCGCCATCTCGTCGCTCGGCGTCTACGGTCTCACCCTCGCGGGCTGGGCCAGCAACAACAAGTACTCGCTCCTTGGCGGGCTGCGCTCAAGCGCGCAGATGATCTCCTACGAGATCGCGATGGGGATGAGCATCGTCCCGGTGCTCCTCCTCACGGGCAACGTGGCGCTGGACAGCGTGATCCGGCAGCAGGCGTCGGGCGGCTGGAACGTGCTCAACCTCACGGTCGCCTTCTTCGTCTTCGTGAACGCGGCGTTCGCCGAGACGAACCGGCTCCCGTTCGACCTCCCGGAGGCCGAGAGCGAGCTGGTGGCGGGCTACCACACCGAGTACAGCTCGATGCGGTTCAGCATGTTCTTCATCGCCGAATACGCGAACATGCTCACCGCGTCGGGGCTCATGGCGACGCTCTTCCTGGGTGGCTGGGACATCCCGTTCACCCGCTGGGACGACACCGGCGACCCGACGCTGCTGAAGACGATCGCGACGCTCGGCAGCTTCCTGCTCAAGACCGGCGCCTTCCTCTTCTTCTACATGTGGATCCGCTGGACGCTGCCCCGCTTCCGCTACGACCAGCTCATGTCGCTCGGCTGGAAGGTGCTGCTCCCGCTCATGCTCGGCTACATCGTGCTCGTGGCCGCCGTGCTCCTGGCGCTGCAGGCGGCGGGGATCGGGGCGGGGTGGACGCGCACGGGGATCCTGCTCGTGATGAACGCCGTGGTGCTCGGCGTGATGTTCTTCGTGGTCGACCGCGGGCGGCTCCTGAGCCCGACCACCGTGCGCCTCAAGCGCATCGACGTCGAGCGGCTGCGCGGTCGCGCCCTCGAGCGCTCCCCGCTCGCGGCGGGTGCGCGCGGCGAACTCATGGGAGACTGACCGATGGCGATCAACGTCAAGGTGATGGACCGCCCGCTCGAGGACGTGAGCTACGTGCGCGCGACGCTGACCGGGCTCACGCACACCTTCCGGCACCTCGTCGACCCGCACAAGGTCACGACGCAGTACCCGGAGGAGAAGGAGGCAATCGGCAAGCGGTGGCGCGGCACGCACCGCATGCTGACGACCGAGGACGGCAAGGCCAAGTGCGTCGGCTGCGGGCTCTGCCCGACGGTCTGCCCGGCGAACTGCATCAAGCTGGTGCCCGGCGAGGACGAGCAGGGGAACCGCTACCCGCTCGTCTTCGAGATCGACGAGTTCCGCTGCATCTTCTGCGGCTACTGCCAGGAGGTCTGCCCGGAGGAGGCGATCCACGTCGGGCGGCACTACGAGAACGCGGAGTACGACCGCGAGGGCTTCGTCTACGACCTCGAGCGGCTCACGGCGCAGCAGCATCCGGTCTGCGAGATGTGGGACCCCGCCGACCCGGCAGGCGAGTGATGGGTGCACTCACGCCCGTCTGGTTCTGGCTCTTCGCCGGGCTCGCGCTCCTCGCCGCGCTCGGCTTCGTCACGCGACGCAACCCGGTCTCGGCCGCGCTCTGGCTGGTGAACGT
>JALOPO010000413.1 GCA_025453855.1 Gemmatimonadaceae bacterium | reverse complement strand
CGACGGGCTCGAGATCACGGCGCGCACGAGCGGCAACCGGGTGATCCAGAACGCGATCATGGCGAGCCGGGCGAGCATCGCGGGGGGCGAGACGATCGCCGGGCCGCTGCAGCGCTCGGGGGTGTTCCCGCCGATGGTGATCAGCATGATCGCGGTGGGCGAGCAGACGGGCGGGTTGGACGAGATGCTCAACAAGGAGCCGATGATGATCGTGTTCCTGGGTGTGGTGGTCGGCGGGATGGTGGTGGCGATGTATCTGCCGATCTTCGACATGATGAATACGGTGCAGTGAGCGTGGTGGGGTGAGCGCTCGGTCAGCGCTCGCACACCGTCGATTCAGCACGGAACGGGGCATCAGGTGCGGCCGGGGCCTCGTCGTGCGTGAGACGCTCCCGCGGCCGCCGCGTCGGGACGTGTGCGATGCCGACGCGCTCGGCGCGTTCACCGGTGCGTCGACGATCACGGCGTCGACGGCGCCGTCCGCGCGCCGCAGTACGGCGGCGTCGCCGGCGGGGCCCGCTCACCCGTCGGCCGACGCGTGTCCGGTCTCGCCGACCGGGGCCTCCGCCAGCATTCCCTCCGCCTCGTCGCACCAGGCGAGCATCGCGCGGCTGAGTTGTCGCCCGTACGCCAGCGTCATCCGCCAGTACGGGACGTCCGGCTCGTCGGCGAGTTCGCCATCGAGCCGCGCGGTGACGGCGTCGTAGTGCGCGAGCCGCGCGGTGTGTTGCGCGCGAAAGGCGCGGAGATGCGCCTGCGCGGTCCCGGCGGGCGCGCGGCTGATGAAGAAGAGCTTGAGCAGGATCTCCACCCGCCCGACCTCGACGGTGACCGGCTGCGCCAGCCAGTCGGCCAGTTCGCGCCGGCCGGCGTCGGTGATCCGGTACGGCTTGCGCCGCCCCGAGGCGTCGGGCGCCCGCTCGACGGCGCCGTCGGCCTCGAGCGCCCGGAGGATCGGGTAGATCTGGCCGTAACTCTCGCGCCAGAAGGCGCCAAGGTTGTCCTCGAAGAAGCGCCGGAGATCGTAGCCGGATCGCGCCCCGTGGGTGAGCGCGCCGAGGATCGCGTACCGGCTCCGGTTGATGTCGCCGGCGTGACGGGCGGGTGCCATTGAGCACAAGCTAGTGGGCGCTAGTATATCTGACAGATACATAGCATCCCGTCCGTACCGGAGCCTCCGATGCCCCTCGTCGCTCGAGTCGGCCTGCTCGCCTGCCTCGTCCTGCCGCCGGCGGCCGCCGCCCAGCGCCCGACCGATTCGCTCGAACGCCGGTTCCACTTCGCCGAACTGTTCACCGGGATCGACGTCACCGCGCTCCAGCCCGCGAGCAGCCCCGACGGGCGCCTGCAGGTCCCCGGCCGCGCGCTGCCACGCGTCACCGTCGGCGGGCTCCACTTCTGGGGGCACGCCGACTTCGCCGTCACCTTCGCGCTCGGTCGCCCGGCCCGGGGCGAGGGGGCATCGCGTAGCCGCCTCGGCACCGGCATCGAGACGCGCGCCCGCTGGTACCTGCGTCCGATGCGCACCGACGGGGTGTCCCCCTTCCTCGGGGCCGGCCTCGGCGCGACCGACCTCGAGATCGGTGACGGCCCCCGCATCTACCGCATGCAGCCGATGGGGCAGGCCGGCCTCGTCTGGCGGCGCGGCGGCACGCTGGTCGAAGCCGGCTGGTCGACCCGCGCGCGTCCGCTCGATCGGTATCCGCGCAGCCGGAGCGACCTCGCCGCCCTCGATGTCGGGGAGCACACGGTCTTCGTCGGCGTGCACCGGCTCTTCGAGACGACGGCCGGCCTGGTGGCGCCCATCCGCAGCGGCGCCTGGGGCGACCGGGAACGCGCCCTGCGCGAGGCGGGGCGGCTCTCGGGTCCGACGCTCGCGGTCGGCCTCTCATCGCCGATCCTCACCGGCAGCACGGCGCGCAACCGCGAGTTGCGCCCCTTTCTCGCCGAGCGGCCGCGCGGACGGCCGAACCTCGATCTGGGGATCGGATGGCACGCCGACGGGCCCGACGTGCAAGTCAACCTCGCCCTGCGGCGCATGCAGTTCGCGACCGACGCGTTCGGCTTCGATCAGCGCAGCGACCGGACCTCGCTCGCGCTCGAGGCCTTCACGTTCCTCGGCGACTGGCACGGGTTCGCGCCGTTCGTCGGCCCCGTGGTGAGCGTCGAACGGCTGCGTCTGCGCGAACGCGATGGCGGCACGCCCGTGACGGACGTCGCACGCGACCTCGTCGCCCCCGGCGTCCTCGTCGGCTGGGACATCCGTCCGACTCGGTCGCAGCCGTGGGTGCTCCGCACGAACCTGCGTTGGTTCCCGACGCTCGACATCCCGCTCTCCGATCGTCGGCACGCCCTCGGGCAACTGGAGTTCAACTTCATCCAGCTCGTCTGGTACCCGCGGCGCTGACCCGAGGCCTCGTCACGGGCTGCCGCCGCTCAAAAGCACCAGCACCGTCACGAGCGCCGCGACCACGCCGACGCCCGCGTACAGCCCCACCCCGAGCGCGGCCGAGCGCACCGGGTCGTGGCCGCGCGCCGAGATCCGCCGCACGCTGTCGCGCGGGATCCGCACCTCGCGCGGCGGCGCCCCGTCCTGGAGAAAGCGCCCGATCACCGTATCGCGCCGGATCGTCGCGTTCGCGAACGTCGTTCGCGTGCCGTCGAGCCGCTCGATGCGGACGCTCGACGCGATCCGCACCGAATCGACCGGGATCACCGTGACCGGGCGCCACGCGTGGCAGCCGGCGAACAGGGCGATGCAGACGAGCACGCGGGGCGCGCGTGGCAGACCGACCATCGAGTGTGCTCCGTGAGCGGTTGGTGATGTCGACGACCGTGCCGGGCTCCGATCGGAGATCGGGGCCCGGCACGGAATGGTGGTCACCCCGTCGCCGGCAACGGCACCGTCACCTGCACCGGCATCGTCAACCCGTTGCCGATCAGCGGCAGCACCGCCGGATCCTGCGACATCAGCATCGCCGGGTCGTACGCGTTCGC
>JALOPO010000031.1 GCA_025453855.1 Gemmatimonadaceae bacterium | reverse complement strand
CCGAGCCGGTCCCCGACCGTCACGAAGGTCCGCACCGCGAACTCGAGATCGTCGCGCGTGTGCGCGGCCGAGATCTGGCACCGCACGCGCGCCTGCCCGTGCGGCACCACCGGGTGACCGAAGCCGGTGACGAAGACGCCCGCATCGAGCAGCGCCGCGCTGAACGCCATCGCGGTCGCCGTCTCGCCGACGATGATCGGCACGATCGGCGTCGCTCCCTCAAGCGGCGAGAAGCCGGCCTCGGTGATCGCCTCGCGGAACCAGCGCGCGTTCTCGTGCAGCCGCGTCACGCGCCCCGGCTCGCGCTCGATGACGCGCACCGCCTCCAGCGCGCTGCAGGCGACGGTCGGCGGGAGGGCATTGCTGAAGAGCTGCGGGCGGCTTCCCTGCGTGAGCCAGTCGCAGAGCGCGGCACTGCCGGCCACGAAGCCGCCGGCCGCGCCGCCGAGCGCCTTGCCGAGCGTGCTGGTGATGATGTCCACCTCGCCGAGCACGCCGAAGTGCTCCGCCGTCCCGCGCCCCGTCGCGCCGAGCACGCCGGTGGCGTGGCTGTCGTCCATGACCAGGATCGAGTCGGTGTCGCGGGCGATCTGCAGCAGCTCGGGGAGCCGGGCGATCGACCCCTCCATGCTGAAGACGCCGTCGGTCCAGATCACGCGACGGTGCGCCGAGCGATGCGCCGCCAGCTTCTCGCGCAGGTCGTCCAGGTCGCCGTGGCGGTAGACGGCGGTCGTGCACTTCGTGATCGCCTTGGCGAGCCGGATCGAGTCGATGATGCTGGCGTGGTTGAGCGCGTCGGAGACGACGAAGTCGCCCTCCTTCACGATCATGTGCGTCAGCCCCTCGTTGGCGTTCCACGCCGAGACGTAGCTGAGCGCCGCCTCGGTGCCGGCGAAGCGCGCCAGCGCCTGCTCGAGCTCGCGGTGCACGGTGAAGGTGCCGCAGATGAAGCGCACGCTCCCCGTGCCCGCGCCGTAGCGCTCGAGCCCCGCGATCCCGGCGCGCACGACCTCCGGATGGTCGCAGAGCCCCAGGTAGTTGTTGCTGGAGAGGACGAGCACCTCGCCACGTCCCTCCATGCGGACGCGCGCCGACTGCGCCCCCTCGATGTGGTTGAGCGTCTTGTGGACGCGGTCGGCCTTCAGCTGGTCGATCGCGGACTGCAGCTCGGCGGTGAAGCGCGGATTGGGCGACATGGAACGGGGCTCAGGGCGTCGGCGGCGTGGCGGGCCGCTCGGCATCGGGAAGGAGGATCCAGCGCAGCAGCTCGGCATCGACGTTCCCGCCGCTCACGATCACGCCCACGCGGCCGGTCACGCGCACCGCGCCGCTGGTCAGCGCCGCGAGGCCGAGCACGCCGCTGGGCTCGCAGAGGAGCTTGCAGCGTTCGAGCATGAAGCGCACCGCCGCCACCAGCGCCGCGTCGGGGACGGTGACCATCTCGTCGACGTTCGCGAGCACGAGCGGGAGCGTGAGCGCGCCGGGGGCGAGCGTGCGCGCGCCGTCGGCGATCGTCGCCGGCACGTCGGCGAGCCGCTGCAGCGACCTGGTACGGAAGCTCCGCGTGACGTCGTCGCCCAGCTCGGGCTCCACGCCGATCACGCGACAGCCCGGCGCCATGGCGCGGGCGGCGAGCGCGCTCCCCGAGAGGAGCCCGCCGCCGCCGACGCAGACGAGCAGCGCATCGAGCGGCCCGGCCTCCTCGAACAGCTCGGCGGCCGCGGTGCCCTGACCGGCGATCACGTCGGGGTGATCGAACGGCGGCACGAGCATCGCCCCCGTCTCGGCGACGAGGCGCTGCGCCACGACCTCGCGCGCGTCCTCGCTCGGGTCGAAGAGGACGACGCGCGCGCCGTAGCCCGCCGTCGCCTCGCGCTTGGCCACCGGCGCGGTGCGCGGCATGACGATCGTGGCCGGGATGCCGAGGAGCTGCGCGGCGAGCGCCACCGCCTGCGCGTGGTTGCCGCTCGAGAAGGCGACCACGCCGCGGTGCCGCTCGTGCGCCGGGATCGCCGCCAGCGCGTTGTAGCCGCCGCGGAACTTGAAGGCGCCGACGCGCTGCAGGTTCTCGCACTTCAGGTGGACCTCGGCGCCGACCATCGCGTCGAGCGTGCGCGAGCGGACCACCGGCGTGCGGTGGGCGATGCCGGCGAGGCGCGCGCGCGCCGCCTCGACATCGGCGAAGGTGGGGAGCGCGGGCGGGGCGTCGGGACGCGTCATGGCGTGCTCGGCGTGGCGTGGGCGCAGGCGGCGGTGCGTGGCGACGCTCAGTCGTTGATCTCGAAGACGACCTTCCCCGCATCGCCGCTGGTGATGGCGCGCATCGCCTCGTCGTACTGCTCGAGCGGGAAGCGGTGCGTGATGACCGGCGTGGGGTCGAAGGCGCCCGAGCGGAGGAAGCGCGTCATCTGGTGCCAGGTGTCGTACATGCGGCGGCCGACGACGCCGTAGATGGTGAGCCCCTTGAAGATCACCTCGCTCGCGAAGTCGACGTCGACGGGGCGCGTGGGGATGCCGAGCATCTGCACGCGACCGGCGGGGCGCGCGAGCGCGAAGGCCTGGTGGATCGCGGCCGGCACGCCGGACATCTCGAGCACGACATCGGCGCCGAGGCCGGCGGTCCACCCCATGACGGCGTCGCGCGCCTCGTCGGGCGTGGTGGCGACGTGCGCGCCCATGCGCGTCGCGAGCGCGAGCCGGCGCGGGTTCACGTCGACGGCGATGACGCGTGCGGCGCCGGCGGCGCGGCAGATGCCGACGGCGAAGAGGCCGATCGGCCCGCAGCCGGTGACGAGCACCACGCTCCCGGGAATGTCGGCGGTGAGCGCGGTGTGGAAGGCGTTGCCCATCGGGTCCATGATCCCGCCCACCTCGTACGAGAGCTCGGCGTCGAGGGGCCAGATGTTGGCGGCGGGCATGGCGATGCAGTCGGCGAAGCAGCCGTCGCGGTCGACGCCGATGATGCGGGTCTGGAGGTCGACGTGCGCGTTCCCGGTGCGGCTGAGGAGCGAGCGCTCGTCGACGATGTGCCCTTCGGCGGTCACGCGGTCGCCGGGGCGGACGTGGGTGACGTTGGCGCCGACGGCGACGACGTCGCCCGCGAACTCGTGTCCCACCGTGAAGGGAGGGCGGCAGCGCCCCTGTGCCCACGCGTCCCAGGTGTAGATGTGGACGTCGGTGCCGCAGACGCCGGCGCGGCGCACGCGGATCAGGACGTCGTCGTCGCGGATGTCGGGCGACGGGACCTCGCGGAGCTCGAATCCGGGGCCCGCCTGGGTCTTCACGAGCGCACGCACGCGCTTCGCTCCGGTGCAGGAGGAGGAGAGGAAGGCGCGCCGCGCCCATCGGGTGCGTCGCGCGGGCGAAAGGTGCCGGTGCGGCGAGAGGGGCGAAAGTGCGCGCGCGCTGCGGCGCGTGCGCGCTCGACGGTCGCTCGCGGGGCGGCGCGCGACGCGGCGCGCATGGCGCTCGGGCATGGCGACGCGCGCCTCGGCGGCGGGTGACGCGCGCGCCGGCGGCGTCGGGTGCGGGCGCGCGCGCCGCGGGAACGCGCGGCGCCGCGCATGTCGGCGCGGCACGTGCGGCGCGGTGCGCACGGCATCGTGCGCGCGGTGGCGGTGCGGTGCGCGCGGCACGCGCGCATGGTCGGCGTGCGTCGCACGCGTGCCGCGCGCACGCGTCGTGCACATGCAGCGCGCAGGGCGCGCACCGCCGATCGCGGACGAATTTCGCGCAAACGCTTGCGCGCCGTTTTTCGCGACTTCTATATTCGCGCCATCTTGTCAAGTGGCGCTCTGCGCCGAGGGTACTGCGTGACGACTTCGCGTCGCGAATTCCTCAGGACCTCTGCCGCCGCCGCTGCCGCCGGATACGCAGCGGATCTCGCATCGACGCTCGGCGTCGGTGCCGTCGCCTCGTCGCCGCTCGCTGCGGCGGCCCGTGGCGCCTCGGTGGGCGACCCTGCGATCCGCGCGCTCGTCCAGCAGGCCGTCGACGCCGCGAAGTCCGGCGGCGCCAGCTACGCCGACGCCCGCATCAGCCAGAACCGCGTCCGCACGCTCAGCACCCGCGAACGGCGCGTGCAGGGCGTGGTCGACAGCGAGACCATGGGGTGCGGCGTGCGCGTGCTCGTCGACGGCACGTGGGGCTTCGCCGCCACGCGCGAGCTCACCGGCGACGCGGTCGCCCGGTGCGCGCGCCAGGCCGTGGCGCAGGCGAAGGCGAATCGCCGCACGCAGGTCGTCCCGGTGCGCCTCGCGCCGGTGACCCCGGTCGCGAACGGCGCGTGGCGCAGCCCCGCGCGCATCGACCCGTTCGACGTGGCGATCGAGGACCAGGTCGCGCTCCTCCTCGCCGCCAACGCCGCCGCGCTGGGCGTGAAGGGCGTCCCGTTCGTCACCTCGGCGATGTTCTTCCTCCGCGAGGAGAAGACCTTCGCCTCGAGCGACGGGTCGCTCACCGTCCAGACGATCTACCGGTCGCAGCCGTCGATGACCTGCACCGCGGTCGACGTGGCCGCCGGCGACTTCCAGTCGCGGCAGTCGACCGACGTGCAGCCGATGGGCAAGGGCTACGAGCACGTGCTCGACGCGAAGCTCGTCGAGCACGCACCGCGCTGGGCCGACGAGGCGCTGCAGAAGCTCAAGGCGAAGCCGGTCGAGCCCGGGCGCTACGACCTGGTGCTGCACCCGACGCACCTCTGGCTCACGATCCACGAGTCGATCGCGCACCCCACCGAGCTCGATCGCGCGCTGGGCTACGAGGCCAACTACGCGGGCACGAGCTTCGTCAGCCCGCCCGAGAAGGTGCTCGGCACGCTCCGCTACGGCCCGGCGACGATGAACGTGCGCGCCGATCGCGACCAGCCCGGCTCCCTCGGCGCCGTGGGCTGGGACGACGAGGGCGTCGCGCCCGAGCCGTACGACATCATCAAGGACGGCGTGGTCGTCGACTACCAGACCACGCGCGAGCAGGCCCCCGCCCTCGACTGGTGGTATCGCACGCGCGGGCAGGACGTGCGCAGCCACGGCAACTCGTACGCGCAGAGCTGGGCCGACGTCCAGTTCCAGCGCATGCCGAACGTCTCGCTCCTCCCGGGCGCGAAGGACCTCGGCTGGGACGACCTGATCGCCGCCACCGACCGGGGGATCGCGATCGTCGGCGACGGCTCGTTCTCCATCGACCAGCAACGCTACAACGCGCAGTTCGGCGGCCAGCTCTATCACGAGATCAAGGGCGGCAAGATCGTCGGGCTCCTCAAGGACGTCGCCTACCAGATGCGCACCCCCGAGTTCTGGGGTGCCATGGACATGCTCGGCGGCGCGAAGAGCTACCAGCTCGGCGGTGCGTTCAGCGACGGCAAGGGGCAGCCCGCGCAGTCGAACGCGGTGAGCCACGGCTGCCCGCCCACGCGGCATCGCCAGATCGCGGTCATCAACACGGGGCGCAAGGCATGACGACGCGTGCCGACGCCCACGCCCCGCGCGGCCTCCTGGCCGGTGGCGTGCTCGCCCGCGGCGACGCCGAGTCGCTCGTGAAGCGCATCCTCGGCTTCTCGCACGCCGACGCGTGCCGCGTCTCGCTCGGCAGCCGCAGCCGCGGCAACACGCGCTTCGCCGTCAACCAGGTCTCCACCGCCGGCGACACCGAGGACCTCTCGGTCGTCGTGCGCGCCGTGGTCGGGAAGAAGGTCGGCACCGCGACCACCAACCGCCTCGACGACGACGCCCTGCGTCGCGTGGTCGAGACGGCGGAGCGGATCGCGAAGCTGCAGCCCGACGACCCGGAGCTCATGCCCGAGCTCGCGCCGCAGTCGTACCTCGATGTCGAGGCATGGGACGACGCCACCGCCGCCGCCGATCCGGCCGCGCGGGCCGCACTCGTCGCCGCCGTCACCGAGCGTGCACGGCGGCAGGGGCTCGTGAGCACCGGCTACGTGGAGGTCGAGTCGCAGGCCACCGCGATCGGCAACTCGGCCGGCCTCTTCGCCTACCATCGCGCCACCGACGTGGCGATGACGACCACCGTGCGCACGAGCGACGGTGCGGGCTCCGGCTGGGCCGGTGGCGCCGCACGCCGCATCGCGGGGCTCGATGCCGACGCGCTCGGCGAGCGCGCCATCGACAAGGCGCGCCGGTCGGCGCGCGCCGTGGCCATCGAACCCGGGCGCTACACCGTGGTGCTCGAACCCACCGCCGTGGGAAACCTCGTCCAGCTGATGGCCTTCGCCACCGGCGCGCGCAACGCGGACGAGGGGCGCAGCTTCTTCTCGAAGCCCGGCGGTGGCACCAAGATCGGCATGAAGGTCGTCGACGAGCGCGTGACGCTCACGAGCGACCCGCAACACGCGGAGGCACCCGGGTCGCCGTTCGACGGCGACGGCCAGCCGACGCGCAAGGTGACCTGGATCGGCGAGGGCGTCGTGCGCGACCTCGCCTACGATCGCTACTGGGCGTCGCGGAAGAACGTGGCGCCCGTCGTCCAGCCGCGCTGCCTGCAGATGCAGGGCGGCACGCAGTCGCTCGACGAGATGATCGCCTCCACGGAGCGCGGCATCCTCGTCACCCGGTTCTGGTACATCCGGCCGGTGGATCAGCGAACGATCCTCTACACCGGCCTGACGCGCGACGGGACCTTCCTCATCGAGAAGGGGAAGGTCACGCGCGCCGTGAAGAATTTGCGTTTCAACGAGTCACCCGTCTTCCTGCTGAACAACCTCGAGGCACTCGGCCGGGCCGCGCGCGTGAGCGCGAGCGAGAGCGGTTCGACCGGCGTCCCCGTGGTGGTTCCGGCGGTGAAGGCGCGCGACTTCAACTTCACGAGCCTGAGCGACGCTGTTTAGACGATGACGTGACCGGCGCGGCTCCGCGACGGTCTCACGACAGCACGGCACGCCCTGGCCAGGGATGCCGTGTGGGGCCACCCGCCCGGTCGGGCGTGGCCCGTGATCCCGCATCCACCGGGGGATGCGCGGATCGAACGATCACTCCAGGTCTGGAGGCACTACCATGGCCGCACGGAAGAAGGGCGCGAAGCGCGCCGCGAAGAAGGGCGCCAAGCGCGCCGCCAAGAAGGGCGCCAAGCGCGCGGTGAAGAAGGGCGCGAAGCGCGCGGCGAAGAAGGGCGCGCGCAAGGGCGCCAAGCGCGCCGCCAAGAAGGGCACGAAGCGCGCGGCGAAGAAGGGCGCGCGCAAGGGCGCCAAGCGCGCCGCCAAGAAGGGCGCGAAGCGCGCCGCGAAGAAGGGTGCCCGCAAGGGTGCCAAGCGCGGCGGCCGTCGGAAGGTCGCGGCTCCGGCCGCGCCCGCGCCGGCGATGTAAGGCGCAGGCACCTTCGGGTGTCGTACACGGGGTCGGCGCTTCGGCGCCGGCCCCGTGTTCGCGTTCGTGCGCACTCCCTCGGCGTTCCGTGCCGGTGCGATGCCTCGCACAACGACGACGGGCCGGAGCATCAGCCCCGGCCCGTCATCGGTCCCGATCGTGCCTCGCGTCCGCGGGTGCCGTCCACCCCGGCGCGTGCGGCGATCAGGCCGCCAGTGCGACCAGCGTCGCCTCGTCCAGCTCGGCCGGCCCCCACACGAAGGCCCACGCGGCCGGCGACTCCACCGGCTCGCTCTCCCCGCCGCGCGAGATAACGATGCCCAACGGCTCGCTCACCACCCGCGGCTCCTTACCACGCTTGCGCATGCTCCACACTCCCGAGCTCCGCCGCACCGCCCGGAGCGCCGCGCCCACCATATAGGTATGGTGCCGACCGACCACTCCCGCGCACTGGCGAGCGACGCCGTCCACGACGCCGGTGCGGGGCTCATTGGCAGGGTCGGTGCCGGGCCGGGCGAAAATCGTAAGTGGTTGCGATCCAGCAGCTTGCGCCTGCAAGGTCGAGCCCGGTCGGCCGGCATGTGTCGTCGCTCGGACACGTCGCGCGAAGGACAGTCGTGTCCATCCGCCACAGCCCGGCGTGTCGCAGCGGATCGCCCGGGGTCCCCGGCGGGTGGCCCTCAGGCGACGCGCGGCTTGCGCAGCAGGACCACGCCGTCGCCCGGCGCCTGGCTCAGGTCCCATCCGGGGTACTGCGCCGCCAGCGCACTCGCCGAGCCGAGCACGACGCGCGTCCCGTCGACCCCCTCGATGAAGTGCACGCCGCCGTCGGCGGTGGCGTCCTGCATGAGCGTGAGGACGCGCGCGACGCGATCGGGACCGAGCGCCTCGAGCACCGAGGCGTGCCAGATCACCGCCCGCACCTGCTGCGTCGGCAGCCAGGCATCGATGCCGTCGGCGAAGCCCTCGATCCGCTGCGCGAGGCCGACCTCCGCGGCCGCGACGAGCACCTGGTCGACGAGCGACTCGTCCTCGTACTCACCGAGCGCGGTCACGTGCGCGCCATTGGCAGCGAGGTAGAGCGCTCGCTCCTGCAGCTGCGGGCCGGCGACCACCACGTGCGGATGCTCCTCGGGACGCACCGCCTCGACCAGCGCGCGCCCCGCGGCCAGCCCCCACGTCTCGGCGCGGCGGTACTGCTCCTGCAGCCGGAGGCGGCGTCGGCGCCACGCCTGGTAGTGCGGCAGGCGCAGGCGGCGCACGATGATCTCGTCGACGGCCTCGCGCAGCACGATCTCGCCCAGCTCGAGCTGCTCGGCCGCGCGCATCTGCGTCACCGCCTCGTCGCCGAGCGCGAGCATCGCGGTGCGCGGAATCGAATCCTTGTAGCGCTCGACCTCGCGCTCGATGTACAGCGCGTACTCGTGCTTGAGCGAGTGCGCCGGTTGTGTCGGCATCCGCGACCCTCGTCGTGATGCGCGGCAAGGTGACGGCGATCCCCCGTGGATGCAAGAGCCGCGGCGCGATACCGTTGCCGCATGCCCGAGCTTCCCGAGGTCGAACATGCGGCGCGCGTGGCGCACGACGCGGTGCACGGCCGCGTGCTGCAGCGCATAGACGCGTTGCATCCGGCGATCGCGCGCGATGGGGCCGTGGACCGTGCCGCCGCACTCGTCGGGCGGCGCGTGGTCGCCGTGCGGCGCGTCGCGAAGTGGCAGGAGTTCGCCTTCGACGACGGGGCGGTGCTGGTGGTGCACTTCCGCATGACGGGCGACTGGGCGGTGCACGACGACGCGGCGACGCCCCGGCACGGCCGGCTGGCCCTCGGCTTCGCCGACGGGCGCACGCTCTGGCTCGTCGATCCGCGTGTGCTGGCGCGCATCGCCTACCACGCGCCCGGTGCGGTGCGGCGCGATGTCGCTGCCCCCGATGCCCACGATCCGGCGCTCACGCCGGCCGCGCTGCGCGCCCGTTTCGCGCGACGTCGCGTCCCGATCAAGCTCGCCCTGCTCGACCAGCGGCTGCTGGCCGGCTTGGGCAACATCTACGCGGCCGAGGCGCTCTGGCACGCGCGCATCCATCCGGCGACACCGGCATCGCGCCTCTCGCTGGCGCGCGTGACGCGCCTGTTGGAGGGGATCCGGTGGGCGCTCGGCGAGGCGCTCGCCGATCCCGGCCGGCAGCAGTACGGCGAGTCGCTCGATCGGCTCGCCGTGTACGATCGCGAAGGGGCGCCGTGCCCGCGGTGCGGCGCGCCGATCCGTCGCATCGTGCAGGGCGCGCGCTCGACGTACTACTGCGGGCGCTGCCAGCGGGCGTGACGCGCCGGTCGTCGCGCGCTCGGTGGTGTATGCACGCCGCAGGGCGCGCGTGGTGCGCGGTGTGATGCGCGATCGCCCTCAGTCGGCCTGCAGCAGCGCCGCCTTGAGGTAGTGCGTCTCGGGGATCGTCATCACCACCGGATGGTCGGGGGGCTGGAGCGTGAGCTGCCGCAGGCGGACGGTGCGCCCGGCGTCGGTGGCGGCGGCGTGCAGCACGTCCAGGAAGTCGGGGATGCCGAGGTGATGGCTGCAGCTGGCGGCGAGCATCGTGCCGCCGTCGGCGAGGAGCTGCAGGCCGAGGCGGAAGATGTCGGCGTAGCCGCGCATCGCCTGCGGGAGGGCGGCGCGCGACTTGGCGAAGGCGGGTGGGTCGATGACGATCGTGTCGTAGCGATCACCGCGCGTGCGCGCCTCGCGCAGCCAGTCGAAGGCGTCGGCGGTGACCGGGGTGATGTGATCGTGGCCGTTGCGGGCGGCGTTCTCGAGGGCGCGCGCGAGGGCGTCGGCGCTCGTGTCGACGGCGGTGACGTGCGTGGCGCCGCGCGCGAGGTGCTGCGCGAACGAGCCGTGATAGCTGAAGACGTCGAGGGCGCGGCCGTGCGCGAGCGCGCCGACGAGGGCGCGGTTGTCGCGCTGGTCGAGGAAGGCGCCGGTCTTCTGGCCGGTGTGCGGCGCGGCGAGCATGCGCACGCCGTGCTCCTGGAACTCGATGGTGTCGGGAACGTGACCGAGGAGCGGCTCGATGGCGCGCACGAGCCCCTCGCGGCTGCGCACGCCGGCGTCGTTGCGGGCCAGGATCCCGGTGGGGCGCTCGATCTCGCGGAGCGCGTCGACGATGTGGTGGCGCTGCGACTCGAGCCCGGCGGAGAGGAGCTGGACGACGAGCGAGTCGCCGTAGCGATCGACGACCAGCGA
>JALOPO010000412.1 GCA_025453855.1 Gemmatimonadaceae bacterium | reverse complement strand
CCTCGCCGGGCAGTGGTTCCGCCCGTTCGCGCTGACCATCGCCGCCAGCGTGCTCGTCTCGCTCTTCGTGAGCTTCTCGCTCGACCCGATGCTCAGCGCCTACTGGGCCGATCCGCACGTGCCCCCCGAGCGTCGCGGCTGGCTCACGCGCACGCTCGACCGCTTCAACGCCTGGTTCGATCGGCTCGCCGACCGCTACCGGCGCGGCATCGGCTGGGCGCTCGACCATCCGAAGAGCATGGTCACGCTCGCCATCGGCACGCTCGTCGCCGCCGTGGTGCTGCAGGCGACGCTTGGCGGCGCGGGCTTCACGCCGGTGAGCGACAACTCGGAGCTCAACGTGAGCGTCGAGGTCCCGCCCGGGTCGTCGCTCGCCTACACGCGCGTGGCGAGCGAGCGCGTGGCGACACAGGAGCGCGAGATCTCGCAGCAGGCGCTGGCGACCACGCTGCGTCGCGAGCTGCGCGCGATCGGCGGCTCGACGGCCTACGTGCTCGAGGCGGGCGGACCCGGGGGCGGGCAGAAGCAGCTGCAGCTCCAGCTGCAGGGCGAGGAGGCACGCACGCTCGGGCGGCTGGCGGCCGAGGTGCGCGACGTGATGGCGCGCACGCCGGGCGCCGTGGACGTGGGGCTGTCGAGCCGCGGCGAGAAGCCCGAGCTCCGCGTCTCGCTCGATCGCGGGCTGGCGGCGCAGCTCGGCGTGAGCGTGGGACAGGTCGCGCAGGCGATCCGCCCTGCCTTCGCCGGCGTCGATGCCGGGACGTGGATCGATCCGGGGGGCGAGACGCGCTACGTGCGCGTGCGCCTCGCCCCCGAGACGCGCGAGAGTCCGGCCGACCTCGCGCGGCTCCCGATCGTGCTCCCGCCGGGCACCGGCGGTGCGGCACGGCCGCCGATCGTCCCGCTCGGCCAGATCGCGGCGATCAGCGCGAGCACGGGGCCGTCGCAGATCGAGCACCTCGATCGGGCGCGCGTGGTGACGGTCGGCGCGAACGTCGAGGGGGGCTCGCTCAACGAGGTGCTCGGCGCCGTGAACCGCCGCATCGCCGACGAGGTGCGCTTCCCGCCGGGCTACCGCATCGTGCAGGGCGGGCAGGTCGAGAGCCAGCAGGAAGTCTTCGGCGGGATCATCACCGCGCTCGGGATCGCGGTGCTGCTCATGTACCTGATCCTCGTGGTGCAGTTCGGGAGCTTTCTCGATCCGCTCGCGATCCTGCTCTCGCTCCCGCTGTCGCTGATCGGCGTGGTGCTCGCGCTACTCATCACGGGCGACACGCTGAACATCATGTCGCTCATCGGTGTCATCCTGCTCATGGGGATCGTCGCCAAGAACGCGATCCTGCTCGTCGACTTCGCCAAGTGGGGCGTCGAGCGCGGGATGCCGATCCGCGACGCGCTCGTGGAGGCCGGCGCGACGCGCCTGCGCCCGATCCTCATGACGACGCTGGCGCTCATCGCCGGCATGATCCCGGTCGCGCTCGGCCTCGGCGAGGGCGCCGACTTCCGTGCGCCGCTCGGTCGCGCGGTGATCGGCGGGACGATCACCAGCACCGCGCTCACGCTCTTCGTGATCCCGACGATCTACGAGCTGTTCGACCGCCTGCGCACGCGCCTCGCACGCCGCTTCGTGCGCAGCCGCGAGACGACCGGTGCGGCCGACGAGCGCCTTGCGCCGGTGGCGGGGGACTGATCGTGCTTGTTCGGCAGAACTGCGGGCCGCGATGATGCGAAGGCGCGAAGAGACCGCGATGACTGATTTCCTGAATGGCTGACGGTGCGAGCGGCGGCTTCCGCTTGCGCCATCAGCCATTCATCGCTCCGTTCATCGTGTCTCGTCGCGTCCCCTTCGCATCATCGCGGCCCGCAGTCTTGCGGTATCGCCATGCCGCGCATCGGACGTCACTCGGACGCGGAGCGCAGGTAGGGCGCGGGAATCGGGAGGTCGGGGCGTTCCGACTGCCAGAAGATGCTCACGATCCACCAGCGGGTGCCGTCGAACCAGCACTGGATGCTGTTGATCCCGCGCGAGAAGGGCTTCTCGGCGAGGTCGGCGGTGCGGCGGCTCTCGTAGGTGCTGAAGAGCTGCACCACGTCGCCGTAGCGATCGGTGCGGCGCGCGAGCTCGCGCTCGAAGAAGCCGGTGCGCTCGAGGTTCGCGCCGGCGATCGCGAGATACTCTTCGGGCGACCATTCGCGGAGCACCGCCTCGCCGTTCGGGCGGCGCCCCGTCGGCATGAGGCGCGCCTTCGGGGCGAAGAGGGAGCGGAAGCGATCCCAGTCGCGCGGCTTTCCCGCCGGCCCGGAGATCACGTCGTAGAGCGTCGTCACGATCGCATCGAGGCTCGCCACGTCCGCCGGCGTGGCGGCGACGCGCGCCTTCGTCGTGTCGTACGGCGTGCCGGCCGGCGCCTGCCCACGCGCGGTGGTCGTGGCGATGGCGGTCACCGTGATGATCGTGAGCAGTCGGCGCATGTTCATCCTCGGGTGATGTGTCGAGCGTCGGTGTGTTGCGTTGATGTCGTGCGCGTGAACAGGGGAAAGCGCCCTCCGTGACCGGGGGGCGTCCGGGGGCACAGGTTCGGGGCGCCGTCGTACCGGCCGGTGAACTCCGCAGGGTACTGCAGGGACCGCGGGGAGGACACGTCGTGGGTGACCATGGGTTGCCGGACGCGATCCCGGGGTGGGTCTCGCGGTGGGTACATGGCGGCGGTGCTCCAATGGCGCGCAGGGACAGCCGCACACGATTTCGCAACTTCGTGGGCACCTGACCCACGCTGCCCCGCATTCGACCCGGATCAGGAAGCGCCTGCGCACCACACCCCCACACGGCCCTGACAGCTCCTGCAGTCCCTGCAGTCCCCTGCGGAGCTCACCGGCCAGTACGACGGCGCCCCGAACCGGTGCCCCCGGACGCTCCCCGGTCGCGGAGGGCGTTCACCGCTGTTCCCGCTCCGGAACCACCGCTCACCGCGCTGCCGGCACCACCGCCTCGGCCTCGATCTCCACGAGATACTCGGCGCCGACGAGCCTCGCCTCGACGAGCGTGTTCGCCGGCTGGATGTCGCGGAACCGCTCGCCGTGCGCCCGCGCCACCGGCTCCCAGTCGGCGATGTCGCGGACGAAGACGCGCGTCCGCACCACATCCTCCAGGCGACCGCCGAGCGAGGTGATCGCCCCCTCGAGCTTGTCGATCACGGCATGCGCCTGCGCGCCGGCA
>JALOPO010000411.1 GCA_025453855.1 Gemmatimonadaceae bacterium | reverse complement strand
GAGTCCCATCCGCCGCGGCCCGCTCCTGTACAACGTCTGGATGAGCCGGGCCGAGGGGAATGCGACGGCGATGGAGGAGTGGCTCATGCACGCGGGGCTCTACGACCGGAACCCGCGCGCGCGAGAGATCGTGTGGATCATGCTCATCACGCGCGCGGCGCGCGGGCTCGGCAACCTGTACGCGCACAGCGACCAGCTCGACATGGCGCAGGCCGGCGACATCCACGTCGACTGGACGCCGCGCGGCTGGATGCGCCGCGACCCGCTGCTCGGCTTCGAGCAGCATCTCTACCTGCGGCAGCCGGGCTATGGTGCGAGCTACGTGACCGGCGGTCGCCTGCTCGACGAGGTGATCGCGGAGCGCGCGCGGCAGCTCGGCCCGGAGTTCACCATGAAGCGGTTCTTCGCGGAGCTGAACGGGGCGGGGATGATCCCGGTAAGCATGATCCACTGGGAGCTCACCGGCGACGATCGCATGGTGCGGGAGCTCGAGCAGGGGGCGGCGCTGCCGTTCCGGACGGGGAGCGCGGGGAAGCCGTGAGGTGACCGTGTGCCCGTCCGGGCCGCGCGACGTCGCGCTCGCCGCGTGATCGCTGCAGCTGCGTGGGCGTTGCCATTGCATGCGCTGGGCACATGCATGTCGTGGTGACACGCCGCGAGGGATCGTCGTGGGGCGATGCGGTGTTGTGCGGAGAGGCAGCCGTTCGCCGGGCTGCGCATCGCTCCCTCCTGGCCGATGGAGACCCTTCGTGCCGTCCTCCCCGTTGCGGTTCCGACGGTTCCTCACGCTGCAGCTCCTCGCAGCCGGCGCGGCGCTCGCCCAGGCCGCACCCTCGACGGTGACCGGCGTGGTCGTCGACACCGTCGGTCGCCCGATCCGCGACGCGGCGGTGCAGCTGCGCACGACGCCCGGTGCCGGCACCGCGCCATCCGGTGCGAACTCCGCCACCATGCGCGACGCACGCACCGACAGTGCCGGCGCCTTCCGCATACCGGGCATCGCCCCGGGCCCGGTGCTGCTCACCGTCGCACACGCCGGGCATCGTGCCATCGAGGCCGAGGCGGACGTGGCGGCCGGTGTCACGATCGCGCTCCGCATCACGCTGCAGCCAGTGGACAGCGCCGAGCTGGCGGCGATCGCGGCGGCCAACGCCGCGCCGACGGTGGATGACACGTCGGGCGCCGCCACCGGCTCCTCGGCGCCGCTGCGCGGGCGCGTGCTGGATGGCGACGGGAGGCCGCTGGCCGATGCGGAGGTGACGTTGCTCGGCAGCGACGAGTCGGTGCGCACCGATGCCGACGGCGCCTACACGCTGCGCTCCCGCCCCGCGGGCACGCCGATCCTGCGCGTGCGCCGCGTCGGCTTCACGGCCGCGTTCCGGCAGCTGGCGCCCGATGCCACGACCGTCGAGCCGATCACGCTCGGCGCGGCGGCGCAGCAGCTCGCGACGGTGAAGGTGCGTGCGAACTGGTCGAACCAGGCGCTGGCCGACTTCACGCGGCGCAAGCAGTTCTGGGGCGGCGAGCACGTCACCGCCGACGAGATCGCGCGGCGCAATCCGCTGCGGGTGACGGATGTCCTCATCGGACGCGGGCTGGTGAGCGTCCGCCGCACCGCGATCGGCGACTCGTACGTCACCGGGCGGACCGGTTGCCTGATGTCGGTGTCGGTGAATGGCGTGCTGTACGGGCAGCTCCGTGGCATCACCGTCGATCAGCTCGTGAACCCGGCCGACGTGGCGGCGATCGAGGCGTATCCGTCGCGGGCGCAGGTGCCGACCGAACTCAACCACCTACTCGACGCACGTGACGAGTCGGGGTGCGGGCTGGTGGCGGTCTGGACGAAGTAGCACGACGGCGGACGTGGCGCGCAGCGTGACGTGTGACGACCGTCACGCCCCTGTGTTTTCGCCGGTCACCGCACGAGCCATGAGCCGACGGCACGCCGCCCCCGCCGCGTCACCGCGCCGCGCGCACCACGGCCGAGAGCGGGAGGCTGTCGCGGCGCTCCACGCGGAAGACGACCTGCGCGCGGTCGCCTGACGCCACGGCGAAAGGAGTGGGAGTCGCGACCGCGAGGTCGGTGCACGACACCCCCGGCCCGCTCCGATCCAGGCCGATCGCGCGCACCACGACCGTGTCGCCGCGCTGGCGCGAGTCGAGGCGCGCGAAGCCGACACAGGCGCCGGTGCCGACCGCGAGGCTGATCCGCACCGAGTCGCGCGGAATGAAGGTGGCCGGCGCGTCGAGGCGCGAGACGAAGAGAAGCCGCTCGCTTCCGGGGCCGGTGCCATCCGAGCAGGCGACGACGAGCGGAAGGGCAGTGGCGAGGAGGGCGGCGCGGGCAGAGAGCATGGCAGCGGGAGCCTGGAGGACGCGGCGACGGAACGGCCGATCGGCAGACGCCTCAACGGTACGACATCCTTGCGCGTCGCGGATGAGGACGTTCCAATAATCGGGGCGCCCGGCCGCAGGCACGGAGCCGGGTATCCCGCCGCGCTCGCCTTACGCCGACACCCGCATGTGCCACCACCGCCCCCGCCGCGGCACGCTCGTCGCCCTCTTCCTGCTCGGCGGCGCTCTGGCGCCACCGCTCCCTGCCCAGCTCCGCGACGACCGCGGCCCGTCCGCCCGCACGCGCTGGGAGCGCCTGTGCCAGATCCGGCGCGACAAGTTCGATCGCATCCTCCCCGCCGCCATGCGCGACCACGGCGTCGACATGTGGATCGTGATGCAGAAGGAGAACCAGTTCGACCCGATGTACGAGGAACTCGGTCGCGGCTACGTGGGGAGCGTCGGCTACTAC
>JALOPO010000410.1 GCA_025453855.1 Gemmatimonadaceae bacterium | reverse complement strand
GCGCCACGCTGGAGTACGACGAGTCGCTCGTCGTCCCCTACCCCGACCGCTCGCTGCGCGATGGCGCGATCGCCCCGTGGACCGCGCCGCGCTACGACGGGCCGCGCCGCGCGCTGCACGACGTGGCGAAGAAGGAGGGCATTCCGTACACGCGCCCGTGGCAGGAGCTCGATCCGGCACATCGCCACTTCCTCCTCCACGGCACGACGCGCGGCTTCACCGGGATCTTCCCCTTCCTGCGCGGACTCGAGGAGAAGCGCTACAAGCAGTACATCCGCGTCTTCCTGCGGCAGTACCAGGCGGCCACCGAGTGCCCGACCTGTCGCGGCACGCGCCTCGTCGCCGACGCGCTCAACGTGCGCGTCGACGGCCGCACGCTCCCCGCCGTCTGCGCGCTCTCCATCGACGCCTTCGACGACTGGGTGCAGGGGCTCGTCCTCACCGACTTCGAGCAGCAGGTGGCCGAGACGGTGCTCAAGGAGGCACGCGCACGCATCCGCTTCCTGCGCGACGTGGGGCTCGGCTACCTCTCGCTCGACCGGGCGGCGCGCACGCTCTCCGGGGGCGAGGCGCAGCGCATCGCGCTCGCCAACTCGCTCGGCTCGCACCTCGTCGACACGCTCTACGTGCTCGACGAGCCGAGCATCGGCCTCCATCCGCGCGACATGGACCGGCTGCTCGGCCTCCTGCGCCGGCTGCGCGACGCCGGGAACACGGTGCTCGTCGTCGAGCACGACCTCGAGGCGATCCGCATGGCCGACTACATGATCGAGATCGGCCCGCAGAGCGGCGACAAGGGCGGCGAGGTCGTCTTCGCCGGCCCGGTGTCCGAGGCGGAACGCTCGCCGCTCACCGGACAGTACCTCACCGGCGCGCGCACCATCGAGCTCCCCGCCGAACGCCGCGAGGCCGGGCCACGCTGGCTCACGCTCACCGGGGCGCGTGCGCACAACGTGCACGACGTGAGCATCCGCATCCCTGTCGGCGCGATGACCTGCGTGACCGGCGTGAGCGGGAGCGGCAAGAGCACGCTCGTGCACGACATCCTCTACCGCGCGCTCGAGACGCGGCTCCACGGCGAGCACTCCGCCAAGCAGCACCTCGGTGAGCTGGTCGGCGGCTACGAGTCGCTCGTGGGCGCCGAGCACTTCGATGCCGTGGTGCTCGTGGACCAGGAGCCGATCGGGCGCACGCCGCGCAGCAATCCCGTCACCTACGTCAAGGCGTGGGACGAGGTGCGCAAGCTCTTCGCCGAGACGCCGCTCGCGAAGCAGCGCGGCTACGGGCCGGGCACCTTCTCGTTCAACGTCGCGGGGGGGCGCTGCGAGACGTGCGAGGGGGCCGGCTACGTGGAGGTCGAGATGGTCTTCATGGCCGACGTCCTCGTGCCGTGCGAGACGTGCGGCGGCCGGCGCTTCAAGGCCGAGGTGCTCGAGGTGCAGCTCTGGGGACGGAGCATCGCCGACGTGCTCGAGCTCACCATCGACCAGGCGGTGCGCGCCTTTCCCGGCGACGAGAAGCTGCACGCCGCGCTCTGGCAGCTGCAGCAGGTGGGGCTCGGCTACCTGCGCCTCGGGCAGCCGGCGACGACCCTCAGTGGCGGCGAGGCGCAGCGCATCAAGATCGCGCGCGAACTGGCGGAGAGCGCGCGGCGTGGCGGGCGCAAGCTCTACATCATGGACGAGCCGACGACCGGCCTCCATCTCGAGGACATCCGCAAGCTCGCGCGCGTGCTCGATCGTCTCGTCGAGCAGGGACACACGCTCCTCCTCATCGAGCACAACCTCGACGTGATCAAGCTCGCCGACTGGGTCATCGACATGGGCCCCGAGGGCGGGAGCGGCGGCGGATCGCTGGTGGCGATGGGAACGCCGGAGACGATCATGGCGACCGAGGGCAGCCATACCGGTCGCTGGCTGCGCACCGTGCTCCCCGACTCCGGCGTTCCGGCCGCGTCGTCGCGCGCCCGGCCGGCGCGCGCGCGGCGCTGATCGGCATCACGCTGCGGTGCGCGTCCCGCACCACGCGACCGCGCATCGTGCCAGTCCTCCCCGGAGCTCACGGCCGTACCTCACATGCGACGACCGCCACGTCCGCAGCTGCGGACGTGGCGGCCATGCCACGGCGATGCATCGACGGATCGTCAGGCGCGACGACGACGCCAGCTGAGCCCCGCGAGCATCAGCGTTCCCGCGCCGAGCAGGAGCACCGATGCGGGTTCGGGCGCGGTCAGCGCGCCAGCCTGCGACCGCGTGTTGGCCGGCGTGCCCAGCTCGCTGCCGAACGACACCAGCGGCTGGTCGCTGACACCACCCGACGACGACGACGCGTTGGCGACCACGGCCACGAGCGCGCCGCCGCCCGCGAGCGCACCGAGCACCGGCATCATGCCGATCCCGCCGCCGCCGCTCCGCTCGGCCTTCTCGTCGTCGCTCTCCTCGTCGCTGCGCGCGACGTCGTGCGACGGCGCCACATCGCTGTGGAGCGCCACACCGCCGAACTCGGACGTCGCCTCACGCGCGAACGCCTGCACTTCGCGCGACTCGGTGGTGACCACCGGGTTGGCGAACGCGGGCGCGAGCGACGACGAGACGACATCGGCGAGCCGGATGCCGACGTCGACCCGCGACGCGCCGTCCGACGCGAGCGAGAACGTCTGCGCGTGCAGCGCAGGGCCGAGGACGCAGAGCGCCCCGGCGAGTGCCACCAGTCTTCCGTGGTTCCGCATGGCGGAAGTCCTCCCTCCTCATCGTCGAGGAGTTACAGGGTCGGCCCGCGTCGGCCGCCAAACCTCCCACGCTTGGCAGC
>JALOPO010000409.1 GCA_025453855.1 Gemmatimonadaceae bacterium | reverse complement strand
GGGACCGGGGGTCGACAGCGCGCTCCTCGGCTCGCTGCAGTGGCGCAGCGTCGGGCCGCTGCGCGGTGGGCGGGCGACGGCGGTCACGGGGATCGCGGCGCAGCCGCACGTCTTCTACATGGGGACCACCGGCGGCGGCGTCTGGATGACGGACGATGCCGGGACGCACTGGCGCAACGTCAGCGACGGCTTCCTCGACGTCGGCAACATCGGCGCGATCGACGTCGCCGACAGCGATCCGCGCGTGATCTGGGTCGGCACCGGCTCGGCGAGCATCCGTGGCAACAGCTCCGTGGGGCGCGGCGTCTGGCGCTCCGACGATGGCGGTGCGACGTGGCGCTTCGCGGGGCTCCGCGAGTCGGGGGCGATCGGCGAGCTCGTCGTCCATCCCACCGACCCGAACACCGTCTGGGTCGCGGCGGTGGGGCACCCGTTCGGGCGCAACCGCGAGCGCGGCGTCTTCCGCACGCGCGATGGCGGCGCCACGTGGCAGCACGTGCTCGCGCTCGACGACAGCACGGGCGCGGTCGCGCTCGCGCTGCATCCGACCGATCCCGGCACCATCTACGCCGGCGCCTGGCGCGCCGAGCGCAAGCCGTGGACGATGATCAGCGGCGGTCCGGCGGGCGGTGTCTATCGCAGCACGAATGGCGGCGACTCGTGGACGAAGCTCGCCGGCGGCCTCCCCACGGGGCTCGTCGGCAAGGTGGGACTGGCCACGACGCCGGCACGCCCCGATCGCGTCTGGGCGCTCGTCGAGGCGCCCGACACGCTCGGCGGGCTCTATCGGAGCGACGATCGCGGCGACAGCTGGACGCTCGTCTCGCGCGACCGGCGCGTGACGGGGCGTCCGTTCTACTACACGCACGTCGTCGCCGACCCGGTGAACGCCGACCAGGTGTACGTGCTCAACGTGCAGCTCCTGCGCAGCACCGATGCGGGGCGCACCTTCGTGCAGCTCCCGGTGCCGCACGGGGACACGCACGACCTGTGGATCAACCCGCGTGATCCGTCGATCTTCGCCCTCGCGGACGATGGCGGCACCGTCGTCACGCTCAACGGCGGGCGCACCTTCAGCTCGCTCTACAACCAGCCCACGGCGGAGCTCTACGACGTCGTGGTCGACAACGCGCATCCGTACCGCCTCTACGGCTCGCAGCAGGACAACACGGCGATCTCGGTGCTCAGCCGGCGGCTCCACAACTCGCTGCGCCCGCAGCAGGAGTGGGGGTACGGCGCGGGGTGCGAGACGGGGCCGGTCGCGCTCCATCCCGATCATCCCGAGACGCTCTGGGGCGGCTGCTACGGCGGCGCGATCAACCGCTACCACGTGCCGAGCGACACGCGCACGAGCCTCGTGCACCCGCCGGCGAGCACGAACGTGGCGCCCAGCGAGATGGCCGATCGCTGGCAATGGGTGGCACCGATCGTCGTCTCGCCGCACGATCCGCGCACGCTCTACCACGCCAGCCAGTACCTCTACCGCTCCCGTGACGGCGGCGACACGTGGGCACGCATCTCCCCCGACCTCACCGCCAACGACAGCACGCGCCAGCGCTGGCCCGGCGGGCCGATCACTCCCGATCACACCGGCGTCGAGGTCTTCGGCACCATCTTCGCCGTCGCCCCGAGTCCGCACGATCCGCGCACCATCTGGGTCGGCACCGACGACGGGCGCGTGCAGCTCACCACCGACGATGGCGCGACGTGGCGCGACATCACGCCGCGCGGCCGCGGCGCGAACGCGATGCCCGCGCGCGGCACCGTGAACCGCATCGACGTCTCGGCGCACGCACCGGGGCGCGCCTTCCTCGCCGTGCAGCGCTACCGCGAGGACGACTTCGCGCCGCACGTCTTTCGCACCGACGACTTCGGCGCCACCTGGGTGCGCCTCACCGACGGGCGCAACGGCATCCCCGCCGATCATCCGGTGCGCGTGGTGCGCGAGGATCCGGTGGTGCGCGGCCTCCTCTACGCCGGCACCGAGTTCGGCGCCTTCGTCTCGTTCGACGACGGGCGCCGCTGGCAGTCGCTGCAGCGCAACCTCCCCGCGACGCCGATCACCGACCTCAAGGTGCAGCGCGGCGACCTGGTGGCGAGCACGCAGGGACGGTCGTTCTGGATCCTCGACGACGTCACGCCGCTGCGCGAACTCGCGACCGAGCTGGCGGCCGGTGCGACGATGGCGGGCGCCGGTGCCGTGCGCCTCTTCACGCCGCGCCCCGCGGCGCGCGGCGTGGTCGGCGACCCGTTGCAGGAGGTCGACCTGCTGCAGCCGACCGACCTGCCGCACGGCGCACTCGTGCAGTTCGTGACCACGCGCGACGTCGACGGGATCGCGGTGCAGCTCCTCGACTCCACCGGCACGGTGATCGCGCGCCCGATCGCGCAGCGCGTGGGGATGGCGCCGACGCGCCCGACGGCCGCGGACGGCGCGGTGCCCGCGCGCACCGACAGCGCACGCGTCGCGGCATCCGCGCCGTCGACGGCGACGGCCGCCGCGGCTGCGGCTGCGACACCGAGCCTCGTGCGCGCCGGTGCGTGGCGCGCGACGTGGGAGCTGCGCGGCGCCGGTCCCACCGTCCCGATCGACGCCACACGCGGCAACGGCGCAACGGCCGGCGGGCGCGGCCCCAAGGTGCCGCCCGGGCGCTTCACCGTGCGCATCATCGCCGGCGGCGACACCGTCGCCCGTCCGCTCGTCGTCACCGGCAATCCGGCCGCCCCCTGGATCACGCAGGGCGACTACGACGCGCAGCATGCCCTCGCCATCGCCGTGCGCGACACGATGAGCGCGATCAACGGCGTGCTCGCCACGCTCCGCAC
>JALOPO010000408.1 GCA_025453855.1 Gemmatimonadaceae bacterium | reverse complement strand
TCGATGACGCGGCGTGGCAACGACTTGTGTGCATCCTCGAGCAGGGCGCCGAGCACGCCGGCTTCGACACCGATCGCTGGACGCTGCAGCGCATCGCCGATGTCGCCGCGCGGGAGCTGGGCGTGCGGCCCCATTTCCGCTCCTTCTCGCGCATCCTCCGCGCCCATGGCTGGACGCCGCAACGGCCAGCCGTGCAGGCGAAGGAACGGGACGAGGCAGTCGTGCAGGCGTGGGTCACGCGGGATTGGGGCGCGTTGACCAAAGAGCTCAGCACGACGGCCGCGTCATTGCCTTCTTGGACGAGACGGGTCACACGTTTCGGGCCCGCGTCGGCACCACCTGGGCTCCGCAAGGCCACCCGCCCGTCCTCCGGCGTATAAGCAAACGGCGCGAGGTCTCGAGCGTCGTCCTGCTCGTCGCGCCGACGGCCGATCGCGATGCCCGCCTGCTGTCGCGGCACTTCATCGGGACGGTCGACGGCCCACGGTTGCTCGACGCCCTGACGTACTTCGAACGCCAGCTCGACGCCCCGCTGCTCCTCGTGTGGGATCGCCTGAACACGCACCGGAGCGCCGTGACGCAAGCCTGGTTGCAGGCGCACGACATCCAGAGTGTCGGGCGACATGAGAAACTGACCCCTGGCGACACGGAAAACTGACCCCACCGGTCGCCCAGGGAGGGGTGGATGGTGGCGGGACAGGAGGCGGGATTCCGACCGGACCCGAGTGGAGGGACGGTCGCGATGCGGACGCCGGACGAGGTGACGCGGATGGAGGCCCTGGCCCGGCGGGGGTGGGGGCCGGCGAAGATCGCCGGCGAGCTCGGCGTCTCGAAGAACACGGTGCGGCGCTACCTCCGGCAGGGCGGGTGGCAGCCCTACCAACGGGCCCCACGCGCGGGGATCCTCGACGCGCATCGGGCGTGGCTCGAGGCGGCGCTCACGCAGCACGGCGGCAATGCCGATGTGGTCCGGCAGGAGCTGGCGCGCGAGTTCGGGATCGTCGTGTCGCTCCGGACCGTGGAGCGCGCCGTCAAGCCGTTCCGCGACGCGCTCACCGCGGCGGCCCGGGCGACGGTGCGCTTCGAGACACCCCCGGGGCTGCAGCTGCAGATCGACTTCGGCGAGCGGTGGGTCCAGATCGCCGGGGTGCGGACCAAGGTGTACGTCTTCGTGGCGACGCTGGGGTACTCGCGCCGCTGCGTGGCGCTCGCGTTTCAGACCACGCAGCAGAGCGCATGGTTCGCCGGCATCGAGCACGCCTTCCTGACCTTCGGCGGCGTGCCGCAGGAACTGCTGCTCGACAATGCGGGTCCGCTGGTGGTGAAGCACCAGACGAAGCCCAAGCTCGTCACCTACCATCCCCGCTTCCTGGCCTTCTGCCAGCACTGGGGCGTGCGCCCGGTCGCCTGTGCGCCGTACCGCGCCCGCACGAAAGGCAAGGACGAGCGCGGGGTCGGCTACGTGAAGGCCAATGCCTTGGCGGGGCGGACGTTCGCGTCGTGGGCCGCGCTCGAGGCGCACCTGGCGGCGTGGTGCCGTGACATCGCCGATCAGCGCGTGCACGGCACGACCGGCGAGGTGCCCGCGATCCGCTTCGCGCGCGACGAGGCGGCGGCCCTGCAGCCGCTCCGCGACCGGCCGAGCTACCAGCCGACGCGGGAGTGGTGGCGCATCGTGCAGGCCGACTGCTGCATCGAGCTGCACCGGAACTGGTACTCCGTGCCGTGGCGGCTGATCGGCGAGACGGTGCGGGTCGTCGTGCATGGGGCGACGCTGACGTGCTATCGCGGGAGCGAGGCGGTGGCCACGCATGCGGTGCTCGATGGCGTGCGGCAGCGCGCGACGGATCCCGCGCACTATGCGGGCTGCTCGCCACGCACGCGCGACGCCGCGGCACCGAGCCCATCGCCATCGAGCCTCCTGCGGCCGCTGGCCGAGTACGCCGCACTCGTGGACGGGGAGGCGGCATGACCGATCCCGAGCACCTCCACCGGCTCCTCACGCGCCTCAAGCTCACCGCGATCCGCGATCAGCTCGACGCGCTCCTCGGCGACGCGGCCCGGCGCGAGCTCACACTCCGCGACACGCTCACCTACCTCTGCGAACGCGAGATCGCGCGCAAGGATGAACGCCGGATCGAGATGGCCCTTGGCCTCGCCAAGTTCCCCGCCGTCCGTGAGCTCGGCACCTTCGACTTCACGGCGCAGCCCTCGCTCGACAAGAAGCAGATCGCGGAGCTCGCCACGGGCCGCTTCATCGCGAACGGCGAGGCGGTGCTGCTCCTCGGGCCGCCGGGGGTGGGCAAGACCCACCTCGCCATCGGCCTGGGGCGCGCCGCGATCCTCGCCGGCTACTCGACGCTCTTCATCTCGGCCGCCGCGCTCGTGGCGGCCCTCGTGAAGGCCCACACGCAGGGCGTGCTGGAGGAGCGCCTGCTGACGTACACGAAACCCAAGCTGCTGATCATCGACGAGCTCGGGTACCTGCCGTTCGAGGCCGAGGCGGCGCACGTGCTCTTCCAGCTCCTGAGCCGGCGCTATGAGCGCGGCGCGGTTTGCATCACGTCGAACCGGCCCGTGGGCGAATGGGACGCCGTCTTCGGCGACGCGGTCGTGACGACGGCGATCCTCGACCGGCTGCTCCACCACAGTCACGTGGTCACGATCCGGGGCGAGAGCTATCGGCTCAAGGCGAAACGCCGCGCCGGGCTCCTGACGGCACCACCGACTGGTCACAGCACACAGACACCGAAGGACAACCAACAGCCGGGGGCCTGAGGGGTCAGTTTTCCGTGTCGCTTCGGGTCAGTTCACGATGTCGCTTGACA
>JALOPO010000407.1 GCA_025453855.1 Gemmatimonadaceae bacterium | reverse complement strand
CCACCGCGTGTCGACGACCCGCGCCACGTCCCCGATCGCGCACGACGCCGCAGGGCGTTCGGGCGACCCGGCGCGTGCGCGCTGCTGGCCGCGACGCTCGGCGCGACGTCGCTGGCGGCGCAGGAGCGCGCGGGCGAAGCGAGTCGCGGCGCCGTGCGCGGCACCGTCACCGACGATCGCGGCGCCCCCGTGCCCGCGCTCGACGTGCGTCTCGACGACGGGAGCAGCGCGCGCACCGACAGCGCGGGGCGCTTCGCGATCGTGCCGCGCGACTGCAGCGACGGCGTGCGCGTCTCGGTGCGACGGCCGGGGAGCGTGGCGGTCGTGCGCGAGGTGCCGTCGTGCGCGAGCGCGAGCCCGCTCGGGATCGTGCTGCGTCCGCTCGGCACCACGCTCGGCACGGTGCGCGTGGATGCCAGCACGAGCGGGCTGGTCGGGCTCGTGACCGCCTGGGATGGCGCGCCGCTGGGCGATGCCGAGATCCGGCTGGTGGGGGCACGGCGCACGGTGCGGAGCGACAGTGCCGGGCGCTTCGCGGCGCTCGACATGGCGCCGGGGAGCTATCTCGTGCGCGTCCGGCACGCGGGGCATCGCCTGTCGGAGTTCCCGGTCACGCTCGGCCAGGAAGACGTGCGCGACGTCCAGTTCCTGCTCGCACCGATCGATCCCGGCGTGGGCGCCGACAGCGCGCGTCGCCTCGCGGATGGTGCGCTGGATGGTGCCTTCCTGCGCGAGCTCGAGGCGCGCCACGTGAACCGCGGGATGAACGCGGCGATGCTCTCGCGCGAGGAGCTGCTGGCGGCCGACGACGGGCGCCGCCTGCTGCCGTGCTCGATGGCGCGCGTGCAGAAGGCGTGGCGTGCGCTGCGCGACCTGAACCTCGGCACGTGCGCGAACTATGCCGCCGGCTGCGTGATCGTCGGCGGGCGCTGGTCGCAGTCGGTGCCGCTCTGGGCGTGGGAGACGAACGAGGTCAACCTGGTCGAGGTCTACGGCCCGGGCGGCGACTTCACGGGGACGCTCGCGCTGCGTGCGCCCCAGTGCGGACGCGGGCCGACCATCGTGATCTGGCCGCGGACGTGAGGTGACGCGCATGCGCGCTCGCCGTGGCCGTGCGCCGGATCACATCGCCGCGCCGCGTCGATGGCCGCGCGTCGGCATGCGAACCACGGTGCGGCTCGTGACGCTCGTCGCGAGCGTCATCACTCCGGTCGCCACGCTCGCCGCGCAGGAGGCACGCACTCTCTCGGTGCGCGTGGGCGACGAGCGCGGCGGCGCGGTGGCCGGCGCCACGGTGCGCTTCGATGGACTGGCGCAGCTCGGGCGCACGACCGACGCGGGCGTGGCGACGATCACGGTGCCGGAGTGCGGGACGCGGACCATCGTGACGGCACGCGCCACCGACCACGCGACGGCGAGCCGACGTGCGCTCACCTGCTGGCGCGACACGCTGCCGCTCCTCGTGCGCAGCCTGGCGTCGCTCGCCGGCTTGACGGGCGGTGGGGCGGGCGGAGCGGTGCTCGGGCGTGTGCGCGACGTGCGCGGGGCACCGCTGGCCGGTGCGACGGTGCGGCTTGGCGGCGCCGGGCTCGAGGCGACGACCGATTCGCTGGGCCGCTTCGGACTGACCGGGGTGGCTGCCGGGAGCTACCTGCTGCGCGTGCGTGCACCGGGGCGCGTGATGGCGCAGCTCGGCTTCGACCTGGCGCCACGCGAGGTGCGCGAGTTCCTGCTCCAGCTCGACGACATGTCGGTGACGCTGCCGCGCGACAGCGCCCGGCTGCTCGCCGGCGACGACGGCACCGACGCGCAGCTCCACGAGCTGGAGGCGCGCCGCGGTGCGCGCGGCGACCGCTTCGGCGTGAGCGTCAGCCGCGAGACGCTGCTGGCGCACGAGGACGGGCGGCGCATCCTGGGGTGCACGCTGTCGCGCGTCCCCGACGTCTGGCGCCTGTTCCCCGAGTTCACGCCGGGGCGCTGCCTCGACTTCAACCCGTGCGTGACGATCAACGGGCGGATGCGCGCGAACCTGTCGCTCGCCATGCTGCCGGCCGATCGCGTGGAGTTCGTGGAGCTGCACCGGAGCTTCACCGAGTACACCGCGGCGCTGGGCGAACAGGCGCCGGGCTGCGCGGTGCAGGCGCGCGCCGTGCTCTGGCTGCGGACCGACGGCTGACGGCGGCGCCCGAGCGACGCACCATGGAGGTGGCGCGCGCCGCCCGTTGCGCCCGGAACCCCGGAGCCGCAGCGTGGGGTAGTGCAAGACACGGGGCCCGCTCTGGCGCCGCGGGCGGGCACGACCATCAGGAGGACGCGCACGATGCGACGGGCCATGCGGGTGACGCTGGTGACGATCGCGATGCTCGGGGCGGGAGCGGGCTGCCTGCGGCAGTACGTCCCCGCGAAACCGGGCTCGGTCCTCGACGAACCGTGCGCGGCGGATGCGCAGCCCGGCGACGACTGGGTGTCGTGGGCGATTCCCGGCGTGTCGATCCGCACGCCCTCGCAATGGCGGCTCGAGCGGCGCGAACCGACCGAGATCGCGTTGCGTCGCGTGGATGCCGAACTGGGGTTGTGGAGCGGCCCGCGCTGGGTCTTTCCCAATGCCGAGCCGTGGCAGAGCACGCGCTGCACGGTGACGCGCGGCGACACGGTGATCACGGTGCAGACGACGCGCATCGCGGGGCGGATCGCCTATCGCGTCGACGTCTCGGTGCAGCCGCTGATCGAGGGGCGTCACGTCTACCTGCAGCTCCAGACGCCGTACGTGGAACAGCTGCGCGAGATGCGGGCGATCGTGGGATCGCTGCGCTTCGCGTCCGACACCGC
>JALOPO010000406.1 GCA_025453855.1 Gemmatimonadaceae bacterium | reverse complement strand
GAAGACGAGCAGCACGATCGCGCCGATGAGCGGAATGAAGGCGATCAGGAACCAGAGGCCGCTCTTGCCGATGTCGTGCAGGCGCCGGAAGGTCACCGAGAGGCTCGCCGGCAGCGTGAGGAGGCTGAACGCGGTGAGGAGGAACGCCATCTTCGGGGGCTCCGGCATGAGCGCCGGATTGGCGAGCATCTCCGGATTGCTCGCGGCAGCCATCTGCGCTGCCATGCCGCTGAACGCGCCCGTGAGCACGCCAAGCGCGATGTAGATGATGAAGTAGACGAGCGCGTAGCCCCAGTACTCGCGGCGCGCGGAGCGGCCGGAGAACTCGATGCTGCGCTTGAGCGCCGTGGTGAACGCGGAGATCGGCCACATGGGAGTGTGCTCCTGCCTGGGTGGATGGTCGCGCGGCGCGGCAGCCGGCCGACGCCGCATGGTGGTCAGGCACGCGGCGCCCGTCAACGGATGCGCAGGACGCGGTCGCGGCTGTCCGTTCGAACCGCAACGATCGGCCGTCGGCGTGGCCACCGGGCCGGGGCGTCGGGTTCGCGGGGACGTGGTGCGCGCGGCGCCGGTGTGACCGGATGCGCCGGCGCGCGGGCGCCGCGGTGCCAGGCACCTCTGTCCCCGGGGCACCGCTGTCTCCGGCGGGAGCTGCCACCGCGGTGCCAGGCATTTCTGTCCCCCAGGAAACTCTGTCCCCCGGGGGGCGTGCAGACGCGCCGCGCGCGGCTCAGGCGCCGCGCAGTGCCCGCGCGAGCTGCACCGTGAACGCCGACGGATCGGTGACCGGGCGGTCGCAGGCGCGCTGGCGACACACGTAGGCCGTCGGCCGGTCGTCCATGCGGGTGCGGTCGACGAGCAGTGCGGGGAGCGCACGCATCCCGTCGTGCGAGTGCGTCGCCACGGGCACCTGCGTGTCGCCATCGCGGTCGCCATCCTGCTGGGCGAGCACGAGCGTCGGCAGGTAGCTCCGCGCGAGCACGCGTCGCAACGCGGCGCCCTCGGCATGGTCGCCGACGATCGCCACCTCGATCGCGCCGTGCACCGCCATGTCGGCCACGCCGAGGAGGTGGCCGAAGGCGAGCGGATGCTCGGCCATGGAGGCCGCCATCGCCGCCAGCACGTCGTCGACGATCGCGCGCCACTCCGGGCGATCGTCGAGTGCGTCGAGACGCAGGAGGAGCTCGCAGGCGAGCGAGGTGCCGGCGGGGACGGCGTTGTCGGTGAGGTCGCGTGGCCGCGTCACGAGCGCCTCGGCGTCGTGGGCCGTGTCCCAGAAGCCGCGCGCGACCGGATCGTGGAAGTCGGCGACGAGGCGCAGGGCGAGTGCGCGTGCGCGCACCAGCCAGTGCAGCTCGCCGGTGAGCTCCCACGTGGCCAGGAAGCCGAGGCCGAGCGCGGCCTGATCCTCCAGGAAGCCGGGGCCGCGTGCGTCACCCTCGAACCAGGTGCGCAGCGCGCGATCGTCGCGCACCAGCACCTCGTCCGTGAACTGCGCGGCACGCACCGCGGCCGCACGCCAGTCGTCGCGTGCGAGGATGCGCGCCGCTTCCGCGAGCGTCCGCAGCATCAGCCCGTTCCACGCCGCGATGCGCTTGCCGTCGAGGGCCGGAGGAACGCGCGTCGCGCGGCGCGCGAGGAGCGCGGCGCGGGCGCGTTCGAGTGCCGCGCGCACCTCGCCGATGTCGCGATCGAGGCGACGCGCGACCTCGCCCAGCGGGAGGCGCCGCACGAGGATCGAGCGTCCCTCGAAGTTGGCGCCCTCGGTGAGGCCGTACGCGAGGAGCGCCACGTCGGCGTCGTCGCCGCAGGCCTCGCGCACCTCGTCGGGCGTCCAGACGTAGAAGCGTCCCTCCTCACCCTCGCTGTCCGCATCGAGCGTGGCGTGGAAGCCCCCCTCGGGGCCGGTCATCTCGCGCAGCACCCAGTCGATCGTGCGCACGACGGTGTCGCGCACCTCGTCGTCGCCGGTCACCTGCCAGAGGAAGGTGCCGGTGCGCACGAGGAGCGCGTTGTCGTAGAGCATCTTCTCGAAGTGCGGGACCGTCCACTGCGCATCGGTGCTGTAGCGCGCGAAGCCGCCGCCGAGTTGGTCGAACAGGCCGCCGCGGGCCATCGCGTGCCAGCTGTCGTGCACCACGCGGCGCGCGGCCGCCGATCCGGCGCGCTCGCCCTGCCGGAGCAGGAACTCCATCGCCATGGCCTGCGGAAACTTGGGGGCGTCGCCGAAGCCGTGATGCACGGGGTCGTGCGCGCGCACGATCCCCGCCACCGCCTCCTGCAGCAGCGCCGGCGTCACCGCGCCCGACGGCGCGAGCGCGGCACCGGCACGCGCGTACATCTCGCGCAGCGAGTCGGCCGTGCGGTCGACCGCCTCGCGCCGGTGCTGCCAGGCATCGTGCACGGAGCGCAGCAGCCGCCGGAACGACGGCATGCCATGCCGGTCGTCGGGCGGAAAGTAGGTGCCGGCGTAGAAGGGTGCGCCGTCTGGCGTGAGGAAGACGGTCATCGGCCAGCCGCCGCGTCCGGTGAGCGCCTGCGTGGCCGTCATGTAGACGCCATCGACGTCGGGGCGCTCCTCGCGATCGACCTTCACGTTCACGAAGAGCGCGTTCATCACCGCGGCGGTGTCCGGATCCTCGAACGACTCGTGCGCCATGACGTGGCACCAGTGGCACGCCGCGTAGCCGATGCTGAGCAGCACCGGGCGGTCCTCGGCCCGCGCCCGCGCGAATGCCGCGTCGCCCCACGGATACCAGTCGACCGGGTTGTCCGCATGCTGGCGCAGGTACGGACTCGATTCGGCGGCAAGGCGGTTCGGCATGCGGGAA
>JALOPO010000030.1 GCA_025453855.1 Gemmatimonadaceae bacterium | reverse complement strand
TCGCTCTCGAGGGCGAGGAGCGCCTGCTCGGCGGCGGTGAGGCCGTCGCGGCTCTCGGTGAGGAAGTCGCGCAGCAGCTCGCGATCCACGTCGCCGGGGAGCGGCTCGCTGGTCGGGTCCTCGGCGCGCGCCTCGGCGGCGGCGGCCTCCGCGGCGGCGCGGGCCTCGGCGGCGCCGCCGGCGCCCGCCTGCTCGGCCTCGGCGATCGCGCGCTCGATGGCGGTGCTCGCGTTCTGGAGCGCCTTCTCCGGCTCCGGCGCGGCGCCGAGCACGATGAGGTTCAGCGCGGTGGCCGCTTCCTGCGCGTAGGCGCGCACGCGCGGCGGCGCGTCCTCGTCGAAGACGGCGAACTCGCGGAGCTTGTCGCGCAGCGCCTTGATGTCGTCGAGCTCCGTGACTTCGAGCTGGACGACGGTGAAGGCGGCGTCGTCGAGGGCCTGGTACACCATCGGGGCGTGGGACGGAGTGCGGGTGCGGTGGGAACGGACTGCGGGGGAGTGTCGGTCGCTCGCCGGGGCGCTACAGCCGGCGCGCACCCGTCCCGGGGATCGGCGCGATCAGCGCGCGCCGCCGCCGAGCGTGGCGAGTCCCGCGTTGCGGTTGCTGATCGCCTTCTCGAAGCTGCGCGCCTCGATGGCCATCGCGTCGTGCAGGTCGGCGACGTCCTGCTCGCTGGCGCTGCCGGTCCAGAGGAAGTCGATCATCGAGACGCAGCGCACGGCGCCCACGTTCAGCGCCGCCGAGCGGAGGCGCGCCACGTCGGCGTTCACCTCGTCCACGTCGCCGGTGGCGGGGTTCCAGCGCTCGAGCTTCTCGACGAGGCGCACGAGCTGCTCGCGCGTGAGCTGGAGGAGGGGGAAGAAGCTGCGGCCGTCGACGCGCAGGCGCTTGATCATCTCGCGCCAGTTCTCCCAGCGCCGGGGGGCGCGCTGCAGGGCGCGCACGATGCGGCTCTGCATCTGGTCGACGTTGAGCGGCTTCTTGATGTAGTCCACCGCGCCCAGGCCGAGCGCACGCTCGACGGTGGCGCGGCGCCCGTCGGCGGTGCAGAGCATCACGGGGATGTCCTGCAGCCACGGCTTGAGCATCATCTGCTCGACGAGGTCGAGCCCGTTGCCGTCGCGGAGCGAGACGTCGGTGAGGACGAGGTCGAGCGGCACCGACGCCATGACCTGCTGCGCGTCGACGCAGGTGCCCGCGATCACGTGCTCCCACCGCTGCCGCTTCATGAGCGCGGTCAGGATGTGGGTGGTGATCTGGTCGTCCTCGATGATGAGGATCATGGCGCCGGGCGGTGGGGGCGGTGCGGGGGCACCGCCGGGGGGTCAGCCCGCGGCGGTGCGGCGCACGAGCGCGTCGGCGAGCGCCTGGCGCGAGGAGGCGTCGTCGAGCGTGGCGTTCGGGTCGAAGCGGCGCGGGTCGACGTGGATGTTCGGCGCGGCCGAGTCGTCGCGACGCTGCCCGACCTCGAGGTCGAAGAGCTCGGCGATCTGCACGAGGCGCGCCTCCATGTCGCCGAGGAGCGACTGCGCGCTGAGGATCTGCTGCGACGTGATGTCCTGGAACTGCATGTGGCCCATCACGGTGAAGAGCTCGTCGCGGAGCTGGTTGCGCAGCTCGGGGCCGCGCACCGTGTCGCCGGCGGCTTCGACGGCATCGAGCTCGTCGACGAGCGCGGTCGAGCGGTCGAGCGCGTCGAGGATGTCGGTGGCCGCGGTGGCGGTGGCGCCCTTCACCTCGTCGAGCTTGGCGTGCGTGGAGCTGAGGCGCTCCATGGTGGCCTGCCGGATGTTCTCGCGCCCCTCGCGGAGCGAGAGGAGCATCTGGCTGACCTCGTGCATCGCCTGCTCGAGCAGGTTGGGGAGCACGGCGAGCACGGGGCCGCCGGCCCGGACGCTCTCGACGCCCCTGGGCGCGGGGGTCGGGCTCACGGCGACGGGGGCGTGCGTGGGTGCCGCGGGCGCGATGCGCCCGGCGAGGGCGCCGAGCTCCGCATCGACCAGGCGAAGCGTGGCGGCGGTGTCGTAGAGCGCCTCGTGGGAGATGTCGCGCGACATGGATCGGTGGGAGAGAGGAACGATGGAACGGCGTGCAGCGCGACTCAGGCCGCGGGCGCGACGATGAGCGAGTCGATCTTCTCCTTCAGCACCTGGGGCGTGAAGGGCTTGACGATGTAGTTGTTCACCCCCGCCTCGAGGGCGGTGATGATGTCCTCGCGCACGGAGCGCGCGGTGACCATGAGCACGGGGACGGTGCGGCCGTCGTCGCGCTGGCGGAGCGCCTGGACGAGCTCCGTGCCGGTCATGTTCGGCATGTTCCAGTCGGTGACGACGAAGCCGATCGAGGCATCGTACTTGTTGAGCGCGTCGAGGCCGTCCTCGGCCTCGACGATGTCGGCGTAGCCGATGCGCTGGAGCGAGTTCACCACGATGCGGCGCATCGTTGCCGAGTCGTCGACGACGAGGAACTTCATGGCGCGGGGATCCTGTGCGGGTGGCGTTGGCGCGCGGGCGTCGCGGCCGGGAGTCGGCGCGACCGATGCGGGCCGCGCGCGGGAACGGGCGTCGTGAACGCCTCGGCTGCGAGTATCGCCCGCTTTGCCGGCCACTTGAGCGCGTGTCAGGCGCGCGTCAGGTGCGCATCGGGTGCGCGTCGGGTGTGCGTGCGGTGCCAGGCACCGCTGTCCCCCAGGCACCTCTGTCCCCACGGGCGCCGCGTGGCGGCGCTGCGGTGTCAGGCACCTCTGGCCCCATACGGGACAGAGGTGCCTGACACCGCAAGCACGAACGCACGCCCCGCCTCGCGGCGGACCGTGCGTTCGCGTCCTGCTCACTGCACCACCGGGGCGAACTCACCGCCCCACCCAACACTACGCGCTCAGAGGTCGCCCCGCTCGAGGATCCGCCGAGCGACCTGCTCGGCCATCTCGGCGCTGTTGTACGCCCCGCCGAGCAGGCGCTGACGCACCTCCTCGACACGGGCCGCCGACAGCTCGCCGCGCTCGGTGCGCTCGGCACCGCCCGCGAGGGCCTTGCCCGCCTCGGAGAACGAGACGGTGTCCGTCCGCCGGCTGGGGGCCGGAGCCCCTGCCTGCTCGGGACGCGTGCTCCCCCCGCGCTCCGGCGACGCCGGCCGCGTGGTGGGGTCGATCGCGGGTGACCGCAACCGGTTGTTGCCGTTGATCTGCATGGTCACTCACCTCCAAGGGGAGGGTATCGGCGGGAACGGATGATACTTCACTCCCCGACCCGAATCGGCGCGGCAGCGACTGCCGAGCCGGTCGATCCTGCCGCCCGGACGTCGGGGCGCGGCTCGGGCTCGAGGGGGAGCGGCAGGGGACCCGGGCCGGGCGCGGGGGTCGGGCGATCGGGGCGACGCTCGGGGCGGCGCGGGAGATCGGCGAGCGGCGTGGGGCTGAGCGGCACCGCACGGTCGCGCAGCGCCTCGCGACGCGGCGACCCGGCGCCGGGCCGGGTCGGGGACGCGCCGCGCGCCGTCACCGGCCGGGCGAGCGCGTCGGTCCAGCTGGTGGTGGGGCGCGCAGGGCGCTCCGGATGCGACATCGCGAGGGGGAAGCAGGAGGTGACGTCGCCCCGCCGATGCCGGCAGGCGCGACACGTACCTGTCGCATGCGGGACGCGTCAGCACGTCCGGCGTCACGATCGTGCCGGCGAGCAAACGGCTGTCGTCGCGCGTGGCGACGCGCGCGGGCACCCGCATGGCGCGCGAACGCGACGCGCGCGTCACCCGGGCCGCGCGATCAGTCGGTGACGGTGATGTCGACCGCGCGACGCGCCGCGTCGCCGTGATAGGCGCCGGCCGCGGCGGCGCCGGCATCGAGCTGGGCGAGCTCGCGCGCCACCTCGTCGCGCGCCGCGAGCACCGCCGCGGCCACCGCCGCGTCGGCGGCTTCGGCCACGCGCACGGCAGCCAGCGCCTCGTCGCGCACCACACCGGCCGCGCCCTCGAGCGCGGCCGCCGCCATCGTCAGCTCGACGGCCAGCGCGTCGCGTGCCGCGAGTGCGTCCTCGAGCGCCGTCGCATCGCCCGCCGCGGCGGCGATGGCCAGCGCCTCGCCCTGCCGCGTGCGTTCGTCGAGCACGGCCCGGAAGCGCGCGAGCGGCGTCCCGTCACCCGCGGACGGCGCCGCCGCCGCGGGCGCGGCGATCACGCCGTCCCCGCGAGCGCGGTGCCCATCCCCTCGCGCTCCACCGTCGCCGCCGCACCCGTGAAGCCCTCGCGCAGCTCGTTGACGATCTTCACCAGGCGATCGAGGCGCTGCACGTCGCGCCGGATCCCCACGTCGGTGAGCTCGGCGAGCAGGAACGAGTAGAGCTGCGCGAGCTCGGTCGCGATCGTCCCCCCCTTCTCGAAGTCGAGCGTGCCGAGCAGCTCGCTGAGGATCGCGCGCGCCTTGCCGAGGAGGACGACGCGCTGCTCGACGTTCCCCTGGTCGATCGCGATGCGCGCGCGGCGCATGGAGACCTCGAGATGCTCGAACATGAGGACCACGAGCCGGGCGGGCGAGGCGGCGAGGATCTCCATCTCGCGGTACTGCGTCCCCCGGGTCGGGGTCTTCGACTGGTAGCTCACTGGCGGGAGGTCCGGTGGAGGAGGGAGGGCGATCAGTTCCGGTTCGAGCCGCGCAGCCCGCTCACCGCCGCCGTCAGGGAGCTCCCCTGGGCCTGCAGTCGCGCGAGCGACGACTCCATCGCCGTGAACTGGGCGATCAGCCGCTCGCGACGTTCGTCGAGTCGCTGCTGCAGCGTGCCGATCCGCTCACGGAGTCTCGACGCGGAGTTGTCGATGCTGGAGAGCTGCGACGAGATCGTCCCGTTGCCGACGCGTGTCGCACTGCGCGCCGCCTCAACCATCGCGTTGCCGATCCCCTGCTCGCCGAGCAGCGACTGGATCGCCGGGAGGTTGGTGGCCATCGCGGTGCGCAGCTTCGCCGTGTCGACGTCGAGGCGACCGGTGCGACTGAGCGTGATCCCCGCCAGCGGCGCGCGGTTGAAGTCGCCCGCCGCGGGCACCTGCGTGCGCAGCGCCTGCGTGAAGCTCGCCAGCACGCGGCGGAGCGTGGGCTCGTTGGCCAGCGGCTGGCCGTCGAGCTGCTGGCCGTTGAAGAAGCTCACGATGTCGTTGTACGCCGAGGCGAAGTCCTCCACCGCCTTCACCCCCGCCTCCTCGTTCCGCGAGACGGTGAAGTCCACCACCGTGCCGGGTTCGGCCTGCTGCAGCGTGAACGTCACGCCGGCGAGCGCATCGCCGATCGTGTTGCTGTTGCGGGTGACGAGCACGCCGTCCACGCGCAGCTGCGCATCGGAGCCGCGCACCAGCTCGCGCGACCGCCCCACCGTCTCGGTGCGGATCGCGCCGAGCGGCTGCGCGGGGCCGCCGCCGGCGGGAGAGAGCGACGCGGTGAGCGAGAGGCGCGAGTCGCCCCCCGTCCCGTCCTCGAGACGGATGCGCCCGTCGGGGCCGAGCGATGCCGTGGCGGGTCGCGTGCCGGCACCGAAGCCGGTGGTGGCGTCGTTGAGCCGCGCGAGCACGTTGTTCACCGTGGTGGTCGCCGTCACGGTGATCCCGACGCTGACCGTCGTCCCGTCGCCGCGCGTCCCGGTGAAGGTGAGCGCGCTCCCGGCCGTCACGCCGGCGTTGGCGCCGTCGCGGAAGAGGTCGACGAGGCGCGTGCTCCCGATCGCCGGCGTGCCGTTGGCGCGGGTGAACGCGTCGGCCGAGGCGAGCACCTGCTTGACCGTGCCGCGGCCGCCCTCGGTGATGCCGAGCGCGGTGAGCACGTCCTCGCTCCCGGGATCGTCGCTGGCCTGCACGTTGGCGCCGATGCTGAGCCGGAACTGCGTCCCGGCGCCGACGGTCTCGCGATTGACCTCGGCCTGCACGCCGGCGGCGCGGATGCGGGCGGCGATGCTGCTCAGCGAATCGGTGGTGAGGTCGACGGTGATCGTCTGGTCGCCGACGCGGATGGTGGCCGGCGGCGGCATCGTGACGCCGAGCGCCGCCGCGATGGCGGTGGTGGCGCTGGAGACGGTACGCGACTGCGAATCGAGGAAGCCCAGGTCGCGCAGCGTCCCCTCGGGCCCGTCGGTGAGCGCCACCCCCGTGCTCCCCGCCTGCTCGGCGGAGAGGATGAGGCGACTGGCGCCGGCGCTCGAGGTGAGGATGGAGGCCGAGACGCGCGTCGCGTTCGCGCCGGTGTTGAGCGCGTTGATCCTGTCGCGGACGTCGTTCAGCGAGTCGGTGGCGGCGACGCTCACCGTCTGGCCGGCCACCTGGAAGGCGCCGCTGCGCCCGAGCGCCGCGGCCGGGTCGGCGACGATGCCGCCGCTCACCTTGCCCGCGCGCGCGAGGTCGAGGACCTCGACGCGATACGCGCCCGGCGTGGCGGTGCTCGATGCGCTGGCCGAGAAGAGCGCGCGTCCCGACGGGGTGGGCGAGATCGATGTCGCGAAGCTCCGGAAGCCGGTGCCGAGCTTGAGGGCGCCGGCTGCGTCCTCGAGCTTCTGCACCAGTCCCGTGAGCTCGCGCCACGCAACCTGCTGCTTGCTCCCCTGATCGATCTGCGTCTCGAAGCGCCCGATGTTGCGCGCGCGCTCCGCCGCGATGAGCTGGTCGACGAGGTCGCGCCACTGCACGCCCGAGGCCAGTCCGCCGAATCCGATGCTCGTCCCCATTCGTTCCTCCTGGTGCCGTCGCCTGTGGCGACGCCGGCCGGGGTGAGATCACCCCGGCCGGCGCCCTGTCCTGCTGTCGTGCTGCCCTGCCCCGCGCTTAGCGGAGGAGGCTCAGGACGCCCTGCGAGCTCTGGTTGGCCTGCGAGAGCATCGCCTGCGCGGCCTGCGTGAGCACGTTGTTCTTGGTGAACGAGGCCATCTCCTCGGCCATGTCGACGTCGCGGATGGTCGACTCCGCGGCCTTCACGTTGACGATGGCGTTCTTGAGGTTCTGGACCGTGTAGTCGAGCACGTTCTGGCCGGCACCGATGTTCGCCAGCGTGTCGTTCACCGCCTGCAGCGCCGTGTCGGCCTGGGTCAGCGTCGCCGTCGAGGCGAGCGAGACACCCGTCAGCGCCGCGTCGACCGTCACCGAGTCGCCGCCGAAGCCGTCGTTGACCTGGAAGGTCAGCGAGCCGAACACCGTCGAGCCCTGGAAGTTCGTGCTGTCGAGGATGCGCTGCACCTCGGTCGAGAGGTCCGCGATCTCGTCGTTCAGCGTCTGCGTCACCGAGCTGTTGTTGCCCGACGACTCGCGCTGCACGATCAGCTCCTTCTGACGCTCCAGGATGCGCTGGATCGTCGAGGCCGCGCCTTCCGCGATGCCGAGCATCGCGTTGCCCTGCTCGGCGTTGTTCGACGCCGCCGTCAGCGAGCGGCTCTGCGCACGCAGCTTGTTCGCGATCGAGAGGCCGGCCGCGTCGTCAGCCGCGCGGCTGATGCGGAGACCCGAGCTCAGCTTGCGCATGCTCGAGTCGGTGGCCATCTGGTTGACGAACATGTTCCGCGAGGCGTTGAGCGCGCCGACGTTCGTGTTGATACGCATGGGGTGAATCCTCCCTGATTGGTTGCGGGCATCCGTGCCCTCTCCGGGTCCGCGAGTCGGTTCCCGGTCGCTTGCCAGTCTCGGCCGTACCGCGCAGGACTTGAGCGTCGATCTGCCCCGTCCCGCCACGCCCGTCGCGAGGCTGTCGGGAGGTCTCGGCGGAACGGGTGTTCAGTGAAGCGCCGGCCGGGCCGATACCTCGGGACATGCATCCGTTTGCGTCCCCTGCCCCCCGCGCCCGGTGGGCCTCGTGAAGCGCTCCGCCCCCCGCATCCCGGCGCCCCGCGCGCCGGCCCCGCGGACGGCGCCGGCGCGCGCGGGCAATGCGCGCCCCGGCGCGGCCGCGGATCCCACGGCGCAGTTGCGGGCGCTCATGGCGCGCGTGACCGCGCTCCGGGAGCAGGGGCGCGTGGCCGAGACGATCCCGCTGCTCGTCGAGGCCCGCGCGCTCGCGCCGGCGCAGTACGACCTGCACGTCCTCCTCGCCAGCAGCTACCAGCGCACCGGCCAGCTCGAGCGTGCGCTCGGCGAGTTCGCGGCCATCGCGCAGGCGCACCCGCGGCGCAGCGACGCGTACGCGAACCTCGCCGCCATGCTCTGCCTCGTCGGCGCGCCCGGCGATGCGCTCGCGATCGCGCGGCAGGCCGTCGCCCTCGACCCGCGCAGCGCCGCCGCGCTCACCAACCTGGGCGAGACGCACAAGCTCCTCGGCGACTGGCCCGCCGCGCGCGACGCGTACGCGCGCGCGGTCGCGATCGCTCCCGACGACGCCAAGGCGCGCATGCAGCTCGGCATGACGCAGGTGACGATGGGCGAGTGGCCCGCCGGATGGGCCGCGCTCGAGTGGCGCGATCGCGTGGCAGCGAACACCATGCACGTCGAGGCGCTCGCGTCGCCGGCATGGGACGGCACGGCGCCGCTCGACGGCCGCACCGTCCTCATGGCGCACGAGCAGGGGCTCGGCGACGCGATCATGTGCGTGCGCTTCGCGCGCGACCTCGCGGCCCGCGGCGCGACGGTGATCGTGCGCGCCCCCGCCGCGCTCGCGCCGCTGCTCGCGAGCGCGCCGGGCATCACCACGGCGAGCGTGCTCGGCACGCCGCTCCCCGCGCACGACCTGCACGTCCGTGCGATGTCGCTGCCGGCGCTGCTGGCGCTCGTCCCCGCGGCGCTCGATGGCGCACCCTACCTCACGCCGGCGGGCGACTGTCCCCCCGCGATCGCGGCGGCGCTCCCGCGCGACGGCGTGCCGACGGTGGCGATCGCCTGGGCCGGCAATCCGCAGCACGTGAACGATCGCCGCCGCTCGATCGACGGACGGCTGCTCGCGCCGCTCCTCGCGATGCCGGGCGTGCGCTTCGCGGCGCTGCAGAAGCACCCCGCCCTGGCGACGGTGCTCCCGCCGGCGCTGCACGACCGCGTGATCGACCTCGCGCCGCTCTGCGACGACTTCACCGCCTCCGCGCATGCGCTCGCGCGCGCGAACCTCGTGCTCACCGTCGACAGCGCGGTGGCGCACCTGGCGGGCGCGATCGGCGCGCCGACGCTGGTCGCGATCCCCACCGTTCCCGACTATCGCTGGCTGCTCGAGCGGAGCGACACGCCGTGGTACGCGAGCATGACGCTGGTGCGGCAGTCGACGCTCGAGGACTGGACGCCGGTGCTCGACGGATGGCGTGACCGCGTGCGCGCGCTCGCGGCCGCGCGCGGCGGCGCGGCGGCGTGACGACGATGCCCGCGACGACGACCGCCGCCGCGCGCGCCACGCCCGACGCGCTGACCATCGCCTGCGAGCGCGGCCTCGCCTGCGCCGAGCGTGGCGATTTCGCCGGCGCGGCGACGGCATACGCCGCGGCGATCCGCATCGCGCCGCGCCTGGTCGCGCTGCACCGGCTGCGGCTCGATGCGCTCGTGCAGGCGGGCGATCGCGTGGCGGGGGGCATCGCCGCACGTGCGATCCTCCCGCTGCTCCGTGACGTGAGCGCCGACGAGGCGCAGCAGCTCGGCCGCGCCGCGCTCGATGCCGGCGCCGCCGACGTGGCGGTGCGCTGCTTCGAGGGTGCGCGTCGTCTCGCCCCGCATGCCGCCGCGGCCCATGCCGCCCTCGCGGCCGCGCTCCGCGCCACCGGCGAGCTGGCACGCGCCGAGCGTGCGGTGCAGCAGGCGCTCGCGCTCGCTCCCGATGACGCGACGGCGCTGCACACCGCCGCGCACATCGCGCACGATCGCGGCGACATGGCGGCCGCGCTGGCCGGCTTCGATCGCGCGATCGCACGGCGTCCCGGTCACGACGCGGCGCTCGTGCACCGCGGCCACGTGCGCGCGCTGCTCGGCGACCTCGCCGGCGGGTTCGCGGACATGGAGCATCGTCCGCTCCCGACGCCGCTGCTCCCCTGCCCTGCGTGGCACGGCGAGCCGCTCGCGCAGCGCTCGGTGCTGGTGGTCGCGGAGCAGGGCGCCGGCGACACGCTGATGGCGGTGCGCTGGCTGCCGCTGCTGCATGCGGCTGGCGCGGGCGCGGTGACGCTCGTCGCACCGCTGGCGCTCCATCGCCTGCTCCGCGCGAACGGCATCGCGGTCGTGGCGCCCGACGAGCCGGTACGCGCCGACGTGCACGTGCCGCTGCTGTCGATCCCGCACCGGCTCGCCCTCGCCGGCGAGGCGATCCCGCGCGCGGCCTCGTGGCCGTACCTGCACGTGCCGGCCACGGCGCATGACATCGTGCGCGATGGCTCGCCGGCGATGCGGGCGCCGGCGACGCCGCTCCGCATCGGGCTCGCCTGGCAGGGCAATCCGGCGCACCGCAACGACCATCACCGTTCGCTCGATCGCACCACGCTGCACGCGCTGCTGCGCGGCGCGCGCGGGCTCCCGATCGAGTGGGTGGTGCTGCAGCAGGGCGCGGCGGCGCACGACGCGCCCGCCTCGCTCGCCCGCATCGTCGTCACCGTCGACACCGGGCTCGCGCACCTCGCCGGCGCGCTCGGCGTGCGCACGTGGATGCTCGTCCCGTTCGTCGCCGACTGGCGCTGGGGGATGCACGGGAGCGAGACGCCGTGGTACCCGTCGCTGCAGCTCGTGCGGCAGTCCGCGCCCCGCGACTGGCGCGCGCCGCTCGCCACCCTCCATGCCGCGCTGCGCGATCGCGCGCGCGCCCACGCCTGAGCGCCCCCATGCTCGACACGCCGCTGACGATCCCCGGGCTCCGCCACTTCGAGACCTTCCTCCACGAGCTGAACACCGCGCTCCCCGAGCGCGGCTACCGATGGAGCGAGGCCAAGGAGCGCTCGTGCACCTGGATGCTCGACCGCGTGGTCGAGGGGCGTGGCGTCGACGTGGGCGGCACCGACTGGCTGTGCGAGCAGCTCGCGCGCATGGGGCGCGAGGTCACGTTCTACGACGTGGTGCTCCCGCAGGAGCATCCGCTGCACGTGCAGGACGACATGATGAACGTGCTCGAGCACTTCGCGCCCGGCTCGCTCGACTTCATCACCACCCGCCACACGCTCGAGCACAGCGTGGCGCCGCTCTTCCAGCTGTGGTGCTACAACCGGCTGCTGCGCCCCGACGGGCAGCTGCTGGTGATGGTCCCCGTGCACGCCAAGGAGTGGGTCTGGTTCCACACGCACTGGAACTGCCTGCCGCAGGAGAACTGGCTGATGCTCTTCCACCGCGCGGGCTTCCGCGTGGAGGCGGCCGACGCCGGGAGCTGGAACACGGGGCGCGACCTCTTCATCGAGCTTCGCTTCGACCTGCGCAAGGAGTCGGAGTCGATGCGCCTCAAGGGCGGCTTCCCCTCCCGCCTCGTCCGGCAGCG
>JALOPO010000405.1 GCA_025453855.1 Gemmatimonadaceae bacterium | reverse complement strand
ATGAGCGCCAGCAACCCGGTGGCGGCCTTCCGCCACGCGTCGAAGCCGATCCACGCGGTGCAGTTCCACGCCGAGGTCGCGCACACGGTGCAGGGGCGCGCGATCATCGAGAACTTCCTGTTCGGTGTCTGCCACTGCACGCCCGACTGGACGCCCGGGCACTTCATCGAGCAGGAGGTCGAGAAGATCCGTGCGCTGGTCGGTGACGCACACGTGATCTGCGGCCTGTCGGGGGGGGTGGACAGCTCGGTGGCCGCGGCGCTCGTGCACCGGGCCATCGGTGACCAGCTCACCTGCATCTTCGTGGACACGGGGCTGCTGCGCCTGCACGAGCGCGAGCAGGTCGAGCGCACCTTCCGCCAGCACCTCGGCATCAAGCTGGTGACGGTGCGCGCCGAGGACCGCTTCCTGGGCGTGCTGGCGGGCATCGACGACCCGGAGGCGAAGCGCAAGGCGATCGGGCACACCTTCATCGACGTGTTCGAGGACGCGAGCGCCGAGGCGGGGAAGGACGCGCAGTTCCTGGTGCAGGGGACGCTCTACCCCGACGTGATCGAGAGCGTGAGCGTGAAGGGGGGGCCGAGCGCGACGATCAAGACGCACCACAACGTGGGCGGACTCAAGCCCGACATGACGTTCCGGCTCATCGAGCCGCTGCGCGAGCTGTTCAAGGACGAGGTGCGGAACGTCGGGCGCGAGCTCGGGCTCCCCGAGGAGATGGTGGGGCGGCATCCGTTCCCGGGTCCGGGACTCGCGATCCGCGTGCTCGGCGAGGTGACGCCCGAGCGGACGGAGATCCTGCGCAAGGCCGATGCGATCTACCTCGAGGAGATCCGCGCGGCGGGGCTGTACGACAGCATCTGGCAGGCGTTCGCGGTCTTCCTCCCGATCCGCAGCGTGGGCGTGATGGGCGACGGGCGGACGTACGAGCACGTGATCGCGCTGCGCGCGGTGACGAGCACCGACGGGATGACGGCCGACTGGTTCGCCTTCCCGCCCGACGTGCTGGCGCGGATGAGTAACCGCATCATCAACGAGGTGGACGGCGTGAACCGCGTCGTCTACGACGTGAGCTCGAAGCCGCCGGCGACGATCGAGTGGGAGTGAGGTGACGGTGCGCCTGGGTGGTCCCCTCGCTCTCGCCGCCCCCCCGCCCCCCGGCCCCCCGGCCCCCCGCGCTCGGAGCCAGGAGTGATGCAACGTACCGGTGCATCACTCCTGGCTCCGAGCCCGGGGGGCAAGGGGCGCGCGCACAGGCGGGAGGGCACCGCGCGCGCGCCGGTCCGCATGTAGGAGTGTCACCAGTCGTGCCGCGCCGCGTCGTGTCGGCCGGGCCTCTGACCGCGAACCCCATACCCCGCCGATGCCGCTCCGCGACGACGACCTGATCCTCGATGTCGGAACCCACAACATCGGTTCGCGCGCCCAGGCGTCCGACGCGCTGACGAAGCGGAAGACCGGGGCGTACAGCCTGCACCACATCGTCCCGTACTGCTACCCGCTGTTCCTCGGTTTCCTGATCGAGCGCGTGAGCAACGGCGGCGACCAGTGGACGAAGACCACCATCGCGACGCTCAAGACGAACCTGCTGCTTGAACCGGAGGGGCAGCAGCCGCTGGCGACCAAGTTCGCGTGGATGGGGGCGAACCTGTTCGAGGGGCCGGCCGGCAACTTCCGCCTCGACGATCCCAAGGACCTCGCCGATCCTCGCGAGCGAGTTCGTCCCCGCGGCATGGGCGAGGCACAGTGGGCGGCGGCGCACGCCCTCGGGGACGCGCTGGAGGCGATCGGGACGCGCGGCGAGGGGCGGAACGGCTACAACATGACGCTGACGAAACCGCTGCTGATGAAGCAGGTGAAGGCGGTGCTCCGGGTCGCGCTGGACCTGGCGACAGGCAAGAACGTGCACTTCCACCCCTTCACCGCGTCGGACTGGCTCATCATCGCGCCGAAGAGCGGCAACGGCTCGTGGTACAGGGAGCAGGTGAAGCTCGACATGGGCGCCGAGGTGACCGATGACATGCGCCTGAAGTTCCGCGAGCTGTGCGCGCGGCACCCCTCGAGCGTCGTGCAGTACACGCTGCCGCACAACTACCTGTACAAGCCGATGATCTTCGAGACGCGCTTCTGGCGACTGATCCGCGGCGACGATGTCGTGAACCTGCAGACCCCCGAGTACGGCGGGATCCCCCGGTCGCAGCCCGGCTAGCCGACGCGCTGTCCGGCGCGCCGCCTCAAGCGGGAACGAGCGCGTCGAACGCGCGGTCGGCGAGGGCGCGGAGCGCCGTGCGCGCCGTGCCGGCCCGCGCCCGCAGCGACAGGCTGTGCATGAGCGCCGAGAGGGTGGTCGCCAGCACGTCGGCGTCGAGGTCGGCAGGGAGCTCGCCACGCGCCTGTGCCTCGTGCACGTACTCGGCCAGGAGACGATCGGTCGCGCGGTAGACGGCGCGCGCCTCGGCCGCGACGTCCGGGTGCGTTCCCGCGGCGTCGGTCGCGACGCAGGTGACCAGGCAGCCGCGCGGCTGACCGGCACGCGTCTGCGCGTCGACCGCAGCGTGCAGGAAGGCGCGGAGCGCGTCGCGCGCGGGTCCGGGGTGGGCACGCAGGGCACGCATCGGCGCGGCGCCGCTCGTCTCACCATATCGGGCGAGCGCCGCGCGGAAGAGCGCGTGCTTGTCGCCGAAGGCGCGGTAGAGGCTCGAGCGGTTCAGCCCCATGGCCAGCGTGAGGTCGTCGACGGAGGCGCCCTCGTAGCCACGCGCCCAGAAGACCGCCACCGCCACGTCGAGGGCGGCATCGCGATCGAACTCGCGCGGACGCCCGCGTGGGCGCCGCA
>JALOPO010000404.1 GCA_025453855.1 Gemmatimonadaceae bacterium | reverse complement strand
TCAGGCCCGCGCGTACCCCGTGCGCACCGTGGCCGGCTCGACCGGATGCAGCGACCGCAGGCTCAGCAGGTCCATCAGGCTCCACCCCACCTTGCTGAGTATCGGCCAGACGACGAAGAGCGTCGTCTCCACCGTCTGCGAGATCGCGCCCACGCCCGACGGGCCGAGGATCCAGAAGAGCGGGGGTGAGTGTCGTCACCACGCGTCGGTAGACGCGTGACAGCCCCGGCGACGATGCATCGGCGACGCGGCGCAGCGGCCCCCAGATGATCGAGAAGACGATCACCAGCGCGGCGCAACCGAGCACGTACCAGAGGTAGCGCAGTGGATATGGCGACAGGTCGGCGACCAGCCCGGTGAGGATCATGAAGACGTCGGCGGCCACCAGCCCGACGAGCAGCGGGATGAACGGCTTCTTGTCCGCGGTCTCGTGCAGGGCGGTGAAGGCGAGCGCCAGCAGGAGGAGTGGCGTCGTGACGACCCAGTCCACGTAGCGTGCCCAGTACGCCACCTGCCCGAACGCTTCCGACTTCCCCTGGTCGAAGACCATCGCCAGGTAGGCCGCGCCCGACCAGACGGGGATCATGATCGCGATCATGTACTCGTAGTGCGGCACACCGCGCGGGCGCCGCGCGAGGAGCGTGAAGGTGAGCGCTCCCGCGGCCATGGCGAGCACGTAGAATGCGGTGAGATAGCTCTCGTACATGGCAGTGACCGGTGGAGGTTCGGCATGGTGCGCGACGTCGGCGTCGCGCCGCCCGATCGTGTCCGCAGGGTGCGTGCGCGTGGCTCAGCGACGCGTCTCGCTCGCCGAGCGGCCACGGGCGGGCGCCACACCCTCGGCCAGCGCCTCGCGCAGCCGCCCGCCGGCCCACGCCTGCGCCTCGCGTGCCTGCGGGACGAGCGGGATCATCCCGAAGAACTCGTGGGTCACGTCATCCCACTGGCGTCGCTCCACGGCCACCCCCGCACGTCGCAGCGCCTCCTCGAGGAGCTGGCCGTCGTTGCGCAGCGGGTCGATCTCGGCGGCGACGATGGTCACCGGCGCGAGTCCATCGAGCGGCGCGCGCAGGAGCGAGAATCGCGGATCGTGCAGCTGCGCGGCGTCGCGCACGGCATGCCGCGCGAACCACCCCATGGTCGCGCGATCGAGCGGCTTCGCATTCGCGTTCTCGAGGTACGCGGGGAGCGTCGTGTCGACCTGTGCCACCGGATAGATGGCGAGCACATGTCGCGGCCGCTGCAGCCGTGCGTCGCGGGCCGCGATGGCGGTGGCGACGGCGAGGTTGCCGCCCGCGCTCTCGCCGGCGAGCGCGACGCGGCGCGGGTCGCCGCCGATCGTGCGCGCGTTGGCGAGCGCCCAACGGTACGCCGCGAGCGCGTCGTCGTGCGCGGCGGGAAAGGGGTGCTCGGGAGCGAGACGATAGTCGACGCTGACGACGATCGCGTTCGCCTCGCGCGCGAGGCCACGGGCGCCGAGGTCGTAGGTCGCCTTGTCGGCGAGCACCCAGCCGCCGCCGTGGAAGTAGACGATCACCGGGAACGGCCCGCTCCCCGACGGCGTGTAGACCCGCGCCGCGATGTCACCGGCCGCGCCGCGGATGGTGCGATCGACGTGGCGCACGCCGGGCACGATGGCGGTCGCGCTGCTGTCGCCACCCCCCTGCGCGATCGCCACGCGCACCGCCTGCAGCGGATGCGGCTGGCGGCGTGCGGCATCGGGCGTGAGCACGGCGACGGGGCGCGCGCCGAGGCCGGCCCACACGTCGAGCAGCTGCTGCATGGCCCCATCGGCGCGTGCGAGCGTGGCGTCGCCGGCGAGCTGTGCGGAGTCGAAGGCGGCGACGTTGCGTCCACCGGCGCTGTCGGCGCGCAGCGCGCCGACCTGCTCCTTGGTGACGCGCACCTGCGCCGGGACGAGCGAGACGGCGCCACCCGTGAGCGCGATGGTCGTCACGACGGTGCGCGTCGCGGTGTGGAGGATTCGGAGTGACATGGCGTGGATCGCGGCGGGTGGGCGCTCAGTAGCCGACGCGCCCGGGGGCGAGCGGCGTGATGCGGAAGATGCGGAACGGCCCCTGCGGGTCGCGGCGGCCGGCATTGAGCGTCGGCGAGCGATGGAGCTGCGTGGTAACGATGTGCAGCGAGCCGTCGGGCGCCCAGGCGAAGTCGTCGACCCACTTGAGCTCGGGGCTGCGCGCGAGCTCGTGATAGCGGCGATCGACCGTGATGACGCCGAGCGCGTTGTTCGGGAGGTCGCCGAGGTAGATGTTGCCGGCGCGGTCGATGGCGATGCCGTCGGACGGCGGCTTGCTCGCGTACCGCTCGATGCGCGCGGCGAGCGCCGAGTCGCCGAGCGATGCGTCGGCGAGGGCGGCGGCGGGGATGCGGTACATGGTGCGCCCGTGGAGCGGCGCGTAGTACACCCACTCGTGCGCGTGGTCGATGCCGATGCCGTCGACGCCGATGCGCGGCTGCTCGAGGGTGCCGTCGGGCTTGCGCCGCGTGGGCGTGATCCCCTCGACGGCGAAGGTCTCCGGCTCCGGGACCATGCTCGCGTGTCCCTGCAGCACGCGGCGCGGGCGCCCGGTGGCCATGTCGACCACGATGAGCGCCGCGTTCGGGCCGCCGGCGGGATCGGAGATGTAGACCTGGTTGCGGCGGTAGTCGAAGGCGAGGTCGTTCACGAACGAGTTCGTGTCGGTGACGCCGCCGAGCTCGATGGTGCGCACGAGGCGGTTGGCGTACGTGTCCCAGAGCAGGAGGCGGCTCGGCGCCTTGCCGCTGTTGCCGTTGTCGAGGATGTGGAGCACACCCGCGGTGTCGCTCCGGATGCCGAGCACCGCGACGAGCCCGGTGGGGAGGACGCCCTCGCCGCGCTGCGCGAAGCGGCGCACCGCATCGCCCTGCGGGTCGAGCTCGGCCAGCACGCGCACCGGGTTGTAGTACTGGTGCAGGCTGAGGATCCGCCGGCCATCGGGGGTGATGGTGAGGTTCCCCGGTGGCTGCTCGATGGCGGCGGC
>JALOPO010000403.1 GCA_025453855.1 Gemmatimonadaceae bacterium | reverse complement strand
CTGCGCCGCGATCGGCGGCGTCGATGCCGGCGTCGGCATGCCGGTGGGGAGCGGCGACGCGGCGCTGCCGATCAGCGTCGGCGACTGCGGCGGGACGTCGGTGCTGCCGATCCCGAGCGGCACCGGCGACGGCGGCGCACTGCTGCCGAGCGCCGGAAGCGGAAGTGGCGTGGCATCGGCGGGGGTGAGCACCGCGGCCGGCGCGGCGAACGGATCGCGCGGCGCGGGTGCCGTTCCGCCACCCGGTGGTCCCGACGGCGCGAGCGGCGGCATCATGCCGCCGAAGCTCGGTGCGACCGGCGTCACGGGCGTGCTCGGCATCGTCGGTGCCGGTGCGGTGACCGGTGTCACCGGCGTGGAGGGCATCGTCGGCGCCGGCGGCGTGGTGGGCGTCACCGGCGTCACGCCGGCGTCGGTCCCGGCGCGTCCGCCGATCGCCGCCATCGGCACGATCGGCGTCACCGAGGTGCGCCACACGCCCTGGTCGCGCTCGAGTGCATCGAGCGCGTCGCGGAACTCGCCGGCATTCGCCCAGCGATCCTCGGGGTTCTTGGCGAGTGCCCGCAGCACCAGCGCATCGAAGCCGGCCGGGAGCGCGGCGACCATCGTGCTCGGCGCCGGCGGCGTCTGCTGGAGCTGCGCGATCATGCGCATGTAGTCGCCGGGGAGCTCGAACGGCACGTGCCCCGTGACCAGCTCGAAGAGGAGCGTCCCGACCGCGTACACGTCGCTGCGCCCGTCGATCTCCTGGCCGAGGAGCTGCTCGGGCGACATGTAGCTCGGCGTGCCGACCGCCGCGCCGGTGCTGGTGAGGCGCTGGCCGCCGACGAGGCGCGCGATGCCGAAGTCCATGACCTTCACGCGCCCCTGCCGCGTGAGCATGACGTTGGCCGGCTTGATGTCGCGATGGATCACGCCGCGCTCGTGCGCGTGCTCGAGCGCGTCGAGCACGTTGCGCACGAGGCGCGAGGCGTCGCTCCAGGCGAACGGGCCGTGGTGATCGAGCCAGGCGTCGAGCGGGCGCCCGTCGACGAACTCCATGACCATCACGTACTCGTCGCCACGGCGCTCCACGCCGTACAGCCCGCCGATGTTCGCGTGCTGCAGCCGCGCGAGGACGATCGCCTCGGCGCGGAAGCGGTCGGCGAGGCCGGGGCGCGCGAGGAGCTCGGGGCGCACCACCTTGAGCGCCACGTCGCGGTCCAGGAACTCGTCGGTGGCACGCCACACCGTGCCCATGCCACCGATGCCGACCATCTCGATGACCCGGTACGGGCCGATCCGCTCACCGATCATGCGTCGTCCACGGCGCGGGTCACGGGACCCGCGTCAGGGTGAATGGGCCGAACCAGGCGTCGCCCCCCCCGCCGATGCGCACGACGAGGCTCGCCCGCTCCGGCACCTTGGCTGCCACCTCGGTGAAGATCACGGAGAATCGCGTCGCGTCGAGCTCGCGGAGGTCGAAGCTCGCCTTCGCCCTCCACCCCTTGGTGCGTTGGATCGTCCCGCCCTGCTCCACCGACTCGCCGACCACGACCTTGGCGGGCGTGGTGGCGTTGTTCGTCACGCGCATCAGGCAGGTGAGCTCCTTCTTCGCCTCGGCCAGCGAGCAGGCGAAGAGGTCGATGACGAGCGGGCCCAGCGTGTCGCTGGCGACGGGGACCGTCGGCGGACCGCTGGGGCGCACGGGCACCACCGGCTCGGCCCCCTTGCGCACGGTGGCCACGTCGACGGCGAGGTCGCGATCGTCGCGGCCGGGGATCGATCCGAGCGCCATGCCGACCATGTCGCCGCGCGCGTCGAGCACCGGGGCCCCGACCGCGTCACCGGCGACCGGCGCACCGAGCTTGAAGACGAAGCCCTGATCGGCGCTCCCCGCCTCCACTGCGGCCACCGTCTGTTCGGCGGTGCCGCGCGTCACGCCCTTGGGGGCGAGGAAGACGGTCACCTTGTCGCCGAGCACCGGGCTGCGCCGCGCGAAGCCGACGGTCGCCGGCGGACGCCCGAGCCGCGGGAGCGCAACGATTCCCGTCTTCACGTCGGCCGCGTCGAGCGACGTGGCGGTGCCGAGCAGGTCGCCCTTGGTCGTGTAGACCTCGAGCTTCGTCGCGCCGAGGAGCGGACGCAGCGCGGTGACGACGCGCCCATCGGTGACCAGGAAGCCGGTCGCGGTGGCGACGGCGTCACGCGGTCCGCGATAGGCGAGCACGGTGACGACCGCGGTGCCGGGGCTGCGTGCTGGCGTCGTCGGCCGTCGCTGAGCATCCATGTCATGCGCCGAGAGCATGAGGCAGGGAACGACGACCGAGACGAGGAACCGGCGGAGCATCCGTGGTGCGGGAAGGGTGACTGTCGGATCGGGCGGATCCGCGGGCGATCGACGCCCGACGACAAGCTATGGAGGGGACCGCTCCGCGGGGAGACGAGCGGACGGCCCGGGATCGCTCAGCCGCGCGCGAGTTCGATCTCGACGCGGTTCCAGCTCGCTGTCCCCGGACCACCCACATGCGTGACGGTGGCACGGCATCGTCCGCCGGCCAGCATGTACGGCGCGAGCCACGCCGCCACCTGCACCGGGACGTGGCCGAGCACATCACCGCCGCTCACATGGACCCAGACGGCTGGCGGCTCGTCCTCGTCACCGGGGAGGTCGGGGACGAGCAGCAGCGGGTCGCCGGGGTGCAGGCGTTCCACGACCGCGCCGCGGTCGGCGAAGACGGTGCCGTGCACGTGGGTGCGGGTCGCGACCTCCGATGGCGGGAGCGGCACGGGCCTCGGTGGACCGGTTCCGTCAACGGACGACATGGCGGACTCCGTAGTGCGCGGTGAACGTCGGCGCGTCGCGATTCCCGCGATGCGCCCTCCTCCCTCCGATCCACACGCTCCCATGCCGGCTGGTCGCCTGCGTCCCGGTCTCCTCCCTCGTGTCGCACGGCGGCTCGCGCTCCTCCTGCCGGTCGCCACGGCGCTGCCTGGGCAGGGAGCCGCGCGGGCCGCACGCATCCCCACACCGGCCGAGGCGACGGGGCTCGCGATCGGTGCCGATCGCGTGCTCGCCGACTGGCCGCAGGTGGTGCGCTACTTCGCCACGCTCGCGCGCAGCTCCCCGGCCGTCAAGCTCGACACGCTGGGCCGCTCGGCACTCGGCGCGCCGCTCGTGGCGGCGGTGATCTCGACCCCCGCCAACGTGCGCCGCCTGCCGCAGCTCCTCGCCACGCAGCGCCGCCTCGCCGATCCCCGCGGGCTCGACGTGGCGGCAGCGGCGCGCCTCGCGCGCACGCAGCCGGTGGTGCTGTGGGTGAACTGCAACCTGCACTCGACCGAGATCGCGAGCAGCCAGTTCGCGATGGAGTTCGCGCACGCGCTCGTGACCGTCGACTCGCTCCAGCGCGCGCTCGCCAACGTGGTCGTGGTGCTCGTGCCGAGCGCCAATCCCGACGGCATGCAGCTCGTCGTCGACTGGTACCGGCAGGGCGTGGGGACGCCGTTCGAGGGCGGGCCGATGCCGTGGGTCTACCACAAGTACGTGGGCCACGACAACAATCGCGACTGGTACATGATCACGCAGCAGGAGACGCGGGTCGTGACCGAGGCGCTCTACCGCACCTATCGCCCGAACATCTTCTGGGACGTGCACCAGCAGGGGAGCTACGGGATGCGGCTCACCGTCCCGCCGCACGTCGACCCGATCAACCCGAACGTCGACTCGCGCCTCGTGCGCGGCATCAACCTGATCGGGCACACGATGGCGTGGACGCTCGAGCAGGCGGGGAAGACGGGGGTGGGCGACGGCGTGACGTACGACCTCTGGTGGCACGGCGGTGCGCGCAGCACGCCGACGCGGCACAACATGGTGGGGGTGCTCACCGAGGCGGCGAGCGCGCGGATCGCGACGCCGCTCACGATCGCGCCCACGCAGCTGGTGGGCGCGGGGCGCGGGCTGCCGCGCTACCAGCGGCAGGTGAACTTCCCGTCGCCGTGGCCGGGCGGGACGTGGCGGCTGCGGGACATCATGGACTACGAACTCGTCGCCGGCACCGCGCTCGTGCAGCTGGCGAGCACGCAGCGCGAGGCGTTCGTGACCACCACGCACGCGGTGGCGCGCGACATGGTGGCGCGTGGCACGGGGCAGCGGTACGTGATCCCGCGGGTGCAGGCCGACGCGGGGGCGGCGGCGGAGCTGGTGCGCGTGCTCCGGCGCGGCGCGGTGGAGGTGGACAGCGTCGCCGGGGCGTGGATCGTGCGGCTCGACCAGCCGTACGCGGCACACGCGCGCGACCTGCTCGAGGTGCAGCGCTGGCCGGCGAGCGCCGGTGACCGTCCGTACGACGTGGCCGGCTGGACGCTCCCGTACCAGATGGGCGTGGATGTCGTGTACGACAGCGCGGGGACGTTCGATCCGACCACGCGGGCCGGCGCGCGTCGCCTGGACGACAGCGACAGCTGGCAGTGGATCGTCGACGAGCTGCGCGCATCGCGCCCGGTGCGCCTGCGCACGTTCACCGCGCCCCCCGCCTCGGCGACGTTCGCGGAGAGCGCCGCCGCGGCGCCGCGCGACTGCTCGTTCGGGCTCCCGGCGTCGAACACGACCGTGCCGCGCGACACGTCGCGCACCATCGAGCGACTGCCGCGCATCGGGCTCTATCGCCCGTGGACGGCGAACATGGACGAGGGGTGGACGCGGTGGCTGCTCGTACGTGACCGTGACCGACAGCATGATCCGCGCGGGGGCGCTGCCGCGCGACGTGGACGTGCTGGTGATCGCCGACATGTCGCTGCGCGAGGCGAGGGAGGGGAATGCGGCGAGCGCGGTGCCGGCGCGCTACGCGGGCGGGCTCGGCGAGGCCGGACTGGTGGCGATCGGCGCCTTCGTGCGCGGCGGCGGCCACGTGATCACCTTCGACAAGGGGAGCGAGGTGGCGCTGGCCGCGCTCGACGGCGCCCCGGTCCGTCGCCTCGCGCCGGCACCGCGTCGCCAGGCCGACGGCCGCGCGCGCGACGACACCACCGGCGCGCGCGCCTCGGCCGAGGTGGTGGCACCCGGTTCGATCCTGCGCACGATCGTGACGCCCGCGCTCCCGCTCGCGGCCGGCCTCGCCGACACGGTGGGGGTCTACTTCACCAACTCGAGCGCCTTCGAGGTGGCCGCCGACGCGCCGGTGCGGGTGGTGATGCGCTATCACCCCGACCCCGCGCAGCTGCTGATGAGCGGCTACCTCGCCGGCGGGGAGGCGATCGCGGGGAAGGCCGCGGCGGTCGACTTCGACGTCGAGCGTGGCCGCGTGACGCTGATCGGCTTCCGCCCGCAGTACCGCGGGCAGTCGTGGGCGACGTTCAAGCTCCTCTACGCGGCGCTGCTCGGCCTGCGGTAAGGGCGGCGCGGTGCCAGGCACCGCGCGTCAGGCACCGCGCGTCACGGCAACGGCGTCAGCACGGAGACGCGGAGAACGACCAGAGGACGGAGCGGCAGGCATGCGGGGAGCGTCGTGCATGCGGGGCCATTCAGGAGAGCTCTTGACTGACCCCGTCTACATTCGGAGCGCCGGGCGGCACTCGGACGTCGGCGGCGCCGT
>JALOPO010000402.1 GCA_025453855.1 Gemmatimonadaceae bacterium | reverse complement strand
CGCACGGGGACGGGGAGCATCATCAACATCAGCTCGCGGAGCGGCGTGGTCGGCATCCCCGCCGCGGCGGCCTACGCGAGCAGCAAGGCGGCGGTGCGCAACCACACGAAGAGCGTGGCGCTGTACTGCGCGCAGCAGGGGTGGACGATCCGCTGCAACTCGGTGCACCCGGCGGCGATCCTCACGCCGATGTGGGAGCCGATGCTCGGCGAGGGCGCGGCGCGCGAGGCGGCGATGCGGGCGTTCGTGGCCGACACACCGCTGGCGCGCTTCGGGCGGCCGGAGGAGGTGGCGGCGGTGTGCGTGCTGCTGGCGAGCGACGAGGCGACCTACGTGACGGGGGCGGAGTTCACGATCGACGGGGGGATCCTGGCGGGGAGCGCGGGGGCGCCGGGGCGAACCGACGGGTGAGGAACGCGTGACATCGACGCGCGGGGGCGGTCGCTATGGTCGCGGTGCGCGCCGCGCCATCGAATCCCCCAGCTGCACCACGTACGCCGCCACCGCAAACCGCCCCGCGTCCGCCAGCGGCTGGTGCGGCATCACCCCGTACCGCCGCCGCTCCGGCGCCGGCAGCAGGCTCCGGCTCGAATCCGGCGCCGACAGCCAGGCCGCGATGCGCGACTCGGCCGAGTCGCGGCTCCCGGTGACGCGCACGTAGCGACGCGCGATCGCGGCCATCGGTGGCGCCCCCTGCGCCGGCGGCGTCACCGAGTGGCACTGCCGGCAGAGCGACTGGAAGATCGTCCGCCCGCGTGCCACCGAGTCGGCGCGCGTCGACTGCGCGGCGAGCGGTGCGGTCGCCGCCATCGCGAGCACGAGCACGGGTGCGAGCATCGCACGCCCCGTGCGCCGCAGGATCATCAGACTGCCACGCGACATCGCGCCTCCCTTGGATGCGGTCGCCCCACGATGCGCTCGCGTCGGCCGCCACCACAACCGGCGCCCATCCCACTGCCGCGTCCGGCGAGGACCGACACGCGCCGGGCACGAGCACGCGGCGCGAGCACGCCGCTCCTACCGCGGTGGCGCGCCCGACCCACGCCCGCCCAGCACGCGGGTCTCGCGCCCCGGTGACCGCGCTCCCGGCGCCCTGCATCACCCGCGTCGCCACGGTATGCTGCGCCGATCTCCGACACGACGATGCCCGAAGCCCTCGCCATCCTCCTCCTCTTCCAGCTCGCCGGCGATGCGCTCGCCCGCGTCACCGGACTCCCGGTGCCGGGGCCGGTGCTCGGCTTCGCCCTCCTCTTCCTCGTCCTGCTCGCGCGACGCGACCGGCTCGGCCGCCTCCCCGACGCGGCCAGCGGACTCCATTCGCACCTCTCGCTCCTCTTCGTTCCCGCCGGCACCGGCGTCCTGCTCTACCTCCCGGCGCTGGCCCGCGAGTGGGTGCCGATCGTCGCCGCGGTCGTGACCAGCACGCTCGTCGGGCTCGTCGTCACCGCGCTCGTCGCACGTGCCCTCATGCGCCGCGTCACGCCGCTCCCGCCGGGCACGGCCAGCATCGCCCCCGGCATGGACATCGCCCGCGATGAGGCCACCGCATGACGCCCGACACGCCCCCGCGCGACCTCTTCCAGCTCTGGGTCTACCTCAGCAGCACGCCGCTCTTCGGCCTCGCGGCGACGCTCATCGCCTACGTGATCGGGCTCCGGCTGCAGCGCGCGGCGCGCGGCCACCCGCTCGCCAATCCCGTCCTCCTCGCGATCAGCGTCCTCGCCATCGTGCTGCAGCTCACCGGCATCGCCTACCCGCGCTACTTCGAGGGGGCGCAGTTCGTCCACTTCCTCCTCGGGCCGGCCACCGTCGCCTTCGCCGTGCCGCTCGTCACGCAGCTCCCCACGCTCGTGCGACTGCGCTGGCCGCTCCTCGTCGCGCTCGCGGCCGGCGGCATCGCCAGCGGGGCGACCGCGGTCCTCGTCGCCTGGCTCCTCGGCGCGAGTGACGTCACCATCCTCTCGCTCGTGCCCAAGTCGATCACTGCGCCGATCGCGATGGGGATCAGCGAGCAGATCGGGGGCGTCCCCACGCTCACCGCCGTCTTCTGCATCTTCACCGGCATCCTCGGCGCCTCGCTCAGCGGCGCGCTCCTCACGCGACTCGGCATCCACGACCGCGTCGTGCGCGGCTTCGCGTTGGGCAACGCCGCGCACGGCATCGGCGCGGCGCAGGCCTTCCAGGAGGACACCGAGGCCGGGGCCTTCGCGGGGCTCGCGCTCGCCCTGCACGGCCTCATCGGCGCGGTCGCGATCCCGGCGACGGTGCTGCTCTTCCGGCGCTGACGCTGCACGACGGCCCACCCACGAGCGCCGGACCATCATCGCCCGCGCCCTGATCCAACCACGTTTCCGACCACGTCGCCGCCACGCACGTCCGACGGCAGCGCGTACGCGGACGGCGTCGCCAGCGCCGGGCGGGGAGACGCATCGTGTTCACCCGCGCGCGCAGCAGCGCCTGCACGCCGGCTCCGCGCGGGCCATCCCCGCGTCGAGCCACGCGCGGCGACATCCCTGCCGGGGCAGGCATGTCGCCGACGATCATCGTGCCGAGCCTGCGCTCGTCACGCCCTCACGCGCGCGCGACGCCGAGCCGGCGTCGCACCGACACCATCACTCGTCGCCCGCCCCGTTCCCGTTGCTGCTTCCGTTCGACGACGCGCCACTTCCGGCGGTGCGACGCGACCCGTTCTCCTCGTCGCCGCCACTGCCGCGACGCCCCCGCTGCGCATTGCGCGCCTCGGCGCCCAGGCGCCCGATCTCGGCCATGTGCTCGCGATTGCGGCTCACCGCCTCGCCACCCTTGCGGCCGATCGAGGCCATGTGCTCGCGGTTCTGGCTCACCGCCTCG
>JALOPO010000401.1 GCA_025453855.1 Gemmatimonadaceae bacterium | reverse complement strand
GCTCGACGATCTGCCCCTGCTCGAGGACGAGGATCTGGTCGGCGCTGGTGATCGTCGAGAGGCGGTGCGCGATCACGAAGGTCGTGCGCCCCGCGCGCAGGCGCCGCAGCCCTTCCTGGATCAGCTGCTCGCTCTCGCTGTCGAGCGAGCTGGTGGCCTCGTCGAGGATCAGGATGCGCGGGTCGGCGAGGATCGCGCGCGCGATCGCCACGCGCTGGCGCTGCCCGCCGCTCAGCTTGACACCGCGCTCGCCGACGACCGTGTCGTAGCCGTCGGGGAAGCGCGACACGAACTCGTCGACGTTGGCGATGCGCGCCACCTCGCGCACCTGCGCGTCGGTGGCATCGGGGCGCGTGAAGGCGATGTTCTCGCGCACCGTGCCGTCGAAGAGGAAGTTGTCCTGCATCACCACGCCCAGGTGGTGGCGGTACTCGCGCAGCTTGAGCGAGGCGAGGTCGCTCCCGTCGACGACGATGCGCCCGCGCTGCGGCCGGGCGAAGGCCATGATGAGCGAGATGAGCGTGCTCTTCCCGGAGCCGCTCGACCCCACGAGCGCCGTCGTGGTCCCGGCCGGCGCATCGAAGGCGACCCCCTTGAGCACCGGCGTGCCGGCCTCGTACTCGAACCAGACGTCCTCGAAGGCGACGTCGCCGCGGAGCGCCGGGACCGCGGTGCGCGTCGCATCCTCGTCGTCCTCGGTCGCCATGTCGCGCAGCTCGCGGATGCGGTCGAGCCCCGCCAGCGCCTCGCTCAGCTGCGTGCCGATGTTCGCCACGCTCACCAGCGGCGCCGCCACCAGCCCGATGAAGAAGACGTAGCTCACCAGGTCGCCGGTGGTCATGCGGCCGGCCGTCACGTCGCGCCCGCCGATGATGATGAGCAGCGTGCCGATCACGCCGATCACCGCCGTGCTCAACGCGGTGGTCGCGCTCGTTCCCGTGATCGTCTTCGCGATGTTGCGGAAGAGCCGCCCCACCCCCTCGCCGAAGACCGCCTGTTCGCGCGCCTCGGCCGTGTAGACCTTCACCAGGCGGATCCCGCCGATCGTCTCGGTGAGGCGTCCCGTGACCTCGGCCTGGATCACGCTCCGCTCGCGGAAGACGGGGCGCAACCGCCTGAAGGCGACCGACATGCCGGCCGCGAAGACGCCGAGGAAGAGCACCGTGGCGAGCGTGAGCCGCCAGTTGAGCCAGAAGAGGACGCCGAGCGCGATGCTGGCGGTGAAGAGGCCGCCGGTGAGCTGGATGAGGCCGGTCCCGATCAGGTTCCGGATCCCTTCGGGATCGTTCATCACGCGCGAGACGAGCACGCCCGACTTCGTGGAGTCGAAGTAGCGGACCGGGAGCCGCACGAGGTGCGCCTGCACCTCCTCGCGCAGCTGCGAGATGGCGCGCTGGGCGGCGACGCTCACCACCTGCGAGAGCGAGAACGAGGTGATCGCCTGCACCAGCGTCGCCGCGCCGGCAGCCAGCGCGAGCGGGACGAGGAGGGCGCGATCGCCCTTGGTGAGCACGTCGTCGATGAGCCACTTGGAGCTCGCCGGCAGCACGAGGCCGGCGACGCGGCTCACGAGCATGAGCGCGAGGCCGATCCCCACCGACTTCCGGTGACGGAGCACCAGGGCGCGTGCCTCGGCCCAGGCGCGCTTGCCGTCGTACTTGGGCTTGGCGGGCGCGGCGGCTGGTGCACCGGCGCGGGGCGCGGTCGCAGCGGCGGGGAGACTCGGGGCGGCGGGGGCGGTCATCCGGCCAACTATATCCTCCCCCTGCGATCAGGGCGTCGGCCGAACGGCGGACGAACGTGCCCATTGCGCCCGGGCGACCTCGACCGGACACATGCAGCCGGTGTGACCGATTCGCGCAGGGCGGGTATGCTTTCCCGTTCGACAGGCACGTCACGCTGGAGGGCCATATGGCCGAGTCCGCTCTGGCACGCAAGTCGTTGTCGCTGCTTGATTAGCCCGGTTCTTGCTTTCTCACGGGTCATTCAAGCGAGTGCCGAAACCACCCAGCGCCTCGCGGCTGAGGAACCAATCCAATGACCATGCTTCGCTCTCTCGTCGCTGTCGCCGCCCTGTTCACCGTCGCGGCCTGTTCGGATGATGACGACTCGACCACCGGGCCGAATCCGTTGGCCGCGTTCTCGATCGCGGTGCAGACGCCGACGGCCGCCCGCGCGGTGCCGACGAACGGCTCCGTGACGGTCACGATCCGCAACATCACCACCAGTGAGCTGAACTCGGGGACGTTCTGCGCCTCGGGCGGCTTCCAGCAGCAGGTCGCCAACGAGTGGGTGACGGTCACGCGGGCCGACAACCAGGTGTGCACGCTCCCGGCGCGCGTGTGGGCACCGAACGAGGCGGTCAACGAGACGATCGACCTCGGCGCCGCGCGCCTCGGCCTCCAGGGGAGCGCGCCGTACACGGTGCGGGCGTTCTACAACACCACGATGTCGGCCTCGCGCGGCTCGACGGCTGGTGGCGAAGCGATGCGCCTCACCTCCGAGCCGTTCACGATCACCGCGCAGTAAGCGCGCGACGGCGCTCGAGCCGTACAGACGAGACGGGGCCGGACGCACCACGCGTCCGGCCCCGTCTCGTTGCATGTGCCCCGAACATCGCGCGGGCGGCACGCACGTCTACGCGCACGCCCCATCAGTCCCCGTCCTCCGGTCGTCCCCGTTCCGCCGCTTTCCCTGCTGTTCCGCGTTCACTTCGAACCTCAGAGGTGCGCGCGCATCGAACTGCGGGAAAGCGGCGGAACGGGGACGACCGGAGGACGGGGACTGATGGGGCGTGTGCATGGCGTCGAGTGCGCGTGTCGGGCAGGTGCGCCCCTCCGTCCACACCGTTCCCTCCG
>JALOPO010000400.1 GCA_025453855.1 Gemmatimonadaceae bacterium | reverse complement strand
GCGATGGCGGCGACGCCGAGCAGGAGGTCGCGCGTGGAGATGCCGCCGCGCAGGCGCGAGGCGGCGCCCACCGCGAGCGGGAGGGCGAACTCGCGCAGGGTCCCGAGCGCACCGATGACGAGCGCGCCCGGTGGGAGGCGCCGGAGCCGTGGCGCGTCGGCGGGCGTGGTCACGCCGCGTCGTCGCGCGCGTCCGCCCGCGCGTCGGGGTGCGGTGCGGTGCCGTGGCGTGCGACGTCATGGGCGATCGCGGTGCGCGCGTCGGCGCCGTGCGGTATCGTGGCGTGCGGCGCGCTGTGGTGGGGCGGGGTGGCGTCCGGCGCGCCGTCGTCGGCGACTCGCTCGCGCTGCTCGTGCAGCCACTGCACGTGCAGCGAGCGCACGAGCGCGTCGCGCACCGCCTCGGCCGTCGCGACCGGGAGCCCCGGGATCTCGTGCTCGCCGCTCCCCGCGACGTGGAGCGTGAGCGTGGCGAGGCCGGCGCGCGACTCGAGCGGGCCGCGCGACAGGTCGACGTGCTGCAGCCGGAAGCGCGGGATCGTCGTCACGTGACGCACGAGCCCCCCGTGCTGCAGCACGACCGCCATCTCGTCCACGTGCCAGCGCCAGCGGCGGTAGCGCAGGCCGTCGCGCCAGCACTCCAGGGCGGCGAGCACGATCGCGGCCGCGAGCCCGATGGCGGCGCTCCACCCCCAGCCGATGCCTGCCCAGCGCGCCACCGCGCCGGCGATGGGAACGACGACGAGCGAGCCGAGCACCGAGGCCGTGCGCCAGGTGCCGAGCACGCGTGCGTCGAGCGGCGTCGGTTCGCCGGGAAGGATGGTCGAGTCGGACACGTCGATAGAACGCGCGATGCGCGCGGCGGTTTCGCCGCTCACTCGTATCGGAGCGCGTCCACCGGATCGAGGCGTGCCGCGCGGTTGGCTGGGATCACGCCGAAGACGACGCCGATCGCGATCGAGACGGCCACCGAGACGAGGGTGAGCGTGAGCGGGAAGCCGGTGTCGATGTCGAGCAGCGCGGTGGCGAGCTTGCCCGCCCCGACGCCGACGACGATGCCGAGCACCCCACCGAGCGCGGTGAGCGTTGCCGCCTCGACGAGGAACTGCATGCGGATGTCGGCGGTGGTCGCGCCGACCGCCTTGCGCACGCCGATCTCGCGCGTGCGGTCGGTGACGCTCACCATCATGATCGCCATCACGCCGATGCCGCCCACCAGCAGCGCGACGCTCGACAGCACGATCATCACCAGGAAGAAGACGGCAGTGAGCGAGTTGAAGGTCTCGAGCACCTGGTCCTGCGTGACCATGTCGAAGCTGTTCGTCTCGCCGGGGCGGAGGCGGCGCAGGTTGCGCAGCGCGACGGTGGCGGCGCCCTGCGCGTCGCTGACCGTGACGCCGGGGCGCGGCTTGACGGGGATCCACAGCCCGTTGGTCTTGTCGAGCGTGAACTGGCGCTCGAGCATGCGATACGGGACGATGGCGCCGATCTCCGAGCCGGGGGGCGAGAAGATGTTGCCCGGCTGCTCGTAGAGCCCGATCACGCGCGCCGGCCGCCCGCCGATGCGCACCAGCTTGTCGATCGGGTCGACGAGGCCGAAGATCGTCTCGGCCACCTCGTCACGGAGCACGACCACCGCGTCGCCGCCGCTCTCCTCGCTGCGCGTGAACCAGCGGCCGCGCAGCAGCTCGCCCCCCTGGATCACCTGGAAGTCGGCATCGGCGCCGAAGACCGCGACGCCCTGCGTGCGTCGCCCCTCGAACTCGATGCGCGAGAGCACCTGCCCCCAGAGCGCGGCGTATGCGATCTCCGGGAGCGCGGCGATGCGCTGCGCCTCGGCCACCGAGAGATCGGGGCGGATGCGGATCTCCTTCGGCAGCCGGTCGGGGTTCACCGGCGTCTGCGAGTAGACCTTGAGCACGTAGAAGGTCGTCGGCCCGGCGACCTCGATGGTGCGCACGATCTGGTCGCGGAGCCCCTGCACGAGACTGGCCATGGTCATCACCGTCGCCACGCCGATCACGACGCCGAGGATGGTGAGCCCGGAGCGCAGCTTGCTGGCGCGGATCGCGCCGAGGGCGACGGCGACATTCTGCGCGACGTGGTCGACGCGCGGGAGCCAGCGACGGCGCGACATGCGGGGCGGCTACTCGGCGCGGAGCGCGGTGATGGGATCGAGGCGCGCCGCGCGCGTGGCGGGGTAGACGCCGAAGAGCACACCCACGCCGGCGCCGAGCGCGAGCGCCACGCCCACCGACCAGGGCGAGACGCGCGCGGGGAGCGGCGAGAAGAGCGCGATGAGACCCGCCAGCGTGGCCCCGAGCGCGAGCCCCAGCACACCGCCGACCGCGCTCAGCGTCACCGACTCGGCGAGGAACTGGCGGCGGATGTCGGCGTGCGTCGCCCCGACAGCCTTGCGGATGCCGATCTCGCGCGTGCGCTCGTTCACGCTCATGAGCATGATGTTCATGATCACGATCCCGCCGACCACGATGCCGATGGCGACGATGGCGGGGATGATGGCGAAGAGCGTGGCGGTGAGCTGGCGCCAGAAGTCGACCAGCGCGTCGGAGGTGGAGAGCGAGAAGTCGTCGGGCTCGCCGGGGCGGAGGCGATGGGCGAGGCGCATCGCCTCCTGGGCGCGCTGCATCGCCGCGGGGATGCGCGCCGGATCGTCCATCTTCACGCTGATGGTGTTGGTGAGGCGACGGCCGTAGATCGTCTCGTAGGCGCCGAGCGGGACGAGGACGAAGCCGTCGAAGCTCTGGCCGAGGATGCGCCCCTTGGGGGCGACGGTGCCGACGATCTCGAACTTCTCGCCGCGGAGGCGGATCGCCTGGCCGATCGGGTCGACGCCCTCGAA
>JALOPO010000399.1 GCA_025453855.1 Gemmatimonadaceae bacterium | reverse complement strand
CGGAGCGCCGCACGCATGCGGGACCAATCAACGGCTCTTCCGAATGGTCCCGCATGCACCACAGCGCCCGCATGCGAACGCTCCGTTCTCTGGTCGTTCCCCGCTCCTCCGTGCTGACGCGGTTGCCGTTCGTCCTGCCCCGCGCGTCGCAGGCCGTCGCGGCGCGCCGCTCCTTCCGCGCGCACGCGCACGCGCGATCAGGCGCCGGCCATGAGTTCGGGGTCGAGGATGCGGTCGGATCTCGGTCACGCCACGGCCGGTGGCCATCGCCTCCTTGGCCACCTCTGTGGCGCGTTCGTAGCCGATCGTCGGCAGCAGGGCGGTCACGACGCCGATCGACTCCTCGACATAGCGCCGCATCCGGTCGGCGTTCGCCGTGATGCCGACGATGCACCGCTCGCGCAGCACGGCGAGCGCGCGCGTGAGCTGCTGGATGCCGCCCAGCAGCCGGTAGGCGATGATCGGCTCGATCGGCTCGAAGACGTTGAGCTGCAGCTGCCCCGCCTCGGCCGCCATCGTCACCGTCACGTCGCCGCCGATCAGGTCGAAGCAGACCTGGTTCACGACCTCGGGGATGACGGGATTGACCTTGCCGGGCATGATGGAGCTGCCGGGCTGCATGGGCGGGAGGTTGATCTCGCCGAGACCGGCGCGCGGTCCGCTCGAGAGCAGGCGCAGGTCGTTGCAGAGCTTGGAGACCTTGGTGGCGGTGCGCTTGATCACGCCGCTCACCTGCACGAAGGCGCCGGTGTCGCTCGTCGCCTCCACGAGGTCGGGGGCGGTGATGAGCGGCAGCCCCGTGACCTCGCTCAGGTGGCGCCGCACCGCCTCGGCGAAGCGCGGATCGGCGGTGATCCCGGTGCCGATGGCGGTCGCCCCCATGTTGATCTCGCGGATCAGCGCCTGCGCCTCGCGCAGCCGCTCCACGTCCTCGCGCAGCGTGTTGCCGTACGCCGCGAACTCGCGGCCCAGCGTCATCGGCACCGCGTCCTGCAGCTGCGTGCGCCCCATCTTCACCAGGTGCGCGAACTCGGCGCCCTTGGCCGAGAGCGCGTCGGCGAGCGCCTGCAACTCGTCGCGCAGCGTCTCGATCTCCTCGTGCAGCGCGAGGCGGATGGCGGTGGGATAGACGTCGTTGGTGCTCTGCGAGCGGTTCACGTGCTCGTTGGGGTGCACCGTGTCGTACGCGCCGCGCGACCGGCCGAGCAGCTCGAGCGCGCGATTGGCGAGCACCTCGTTGGCGTTCATGTTCGTGCTCGTCCCGGCGCCGCCCTGGATCATGTCCACCAGGAAGTGCTCGTGGTGCCGTCCCGCGCGCACCTCCTCGCCCGCGCGCACGATCGCGTCGGCCACGGGCGCGGGGAGCAGCCCCAGCTCGGCGTTGGCGCGCGTGGCCGCGATCTTCACCGCCGCCAGGGCGCGCACGAAGGCGGGGAACTCGCGCAGCGGGACGCCCGAGATCGGGAAGTTCTCGGTCGCGCGCAGCGTCTGCACGCCGTAGAGCGCATCGTCGGGGACCTCGCGCTCGCCGAGCAGGTCGTGCTCGGTGCGCATGCGCCCCGTGCCGAAGCCGAGCGCGCGGCCGCGGCCCACGAGCGTCGCGTCGGCGGCCCGCAACCGCCTGGCGATCGCGCGCGCCGCACGCGCGACGAGCGCGGCGTAGAGCTGCGGCGACTCGCGCGTGACTTTCTGCAGCGACTCGCGCGTGAGGAGCAGCAGCTCGCCGGCGATCACGCCGCGGGCGGTGGTGCCGTGCACGGTGTCGTCGAGCAGGAGCCCCTCGCCGATGGCCTCACCGGGGCCGAGCGAGGCGACGCGCACCGTGCGCCCCGCGTGCGACTTCTCGATCGCCACGCCGCCCGCCACCACGATCGCGAAGACGGTGCGCGGCTCGCCCTCGGCGAAGAAGACGTCGTCGGTGGCGAAGGGGCGCACCTCGACCGCCTTCGCGAGGTGCCAGAGGAGCTGGTCGGGGAGGCCGGCGACGAAGGTGAGCTGCCGGAGCTGCTCGATGAGGGCGTTGGGCATGGGAGAGCCGGTGCGGGGAGACCGGTGCCAGGCACCTCTGTCCCCCATCGGGGGCCGGAGGTGCCTGAGGGAGAGACGCGGGAGACGCGGTGCCGGGCACCGCGAGGGGGGACAGAGGTGCCTGTCACCGCGTGGGGGGAGCGGCGCCGAGCAGCGCCAGGACCGCCTCGCGCTCGGCGTGCACGGGGAGCGCCAGAAGATCGCCCGGGCGTGCCCAGGCGAGGAGCTGTCGTGCGGCATCGACGTCGCCCGTCGCGCGCACGATCGCCGATGCCGGGACGCCGGTCGCCACGAGCGCCGCGACGAGCACGCCGCTCACCTCGCCCGGGGCGCGGCCGCGCGCGACCTGCGGGGTCTCCTTGGCCACGTAGCAGGCGAAGCCGGGTGGGCGCGCGGCCTCCTGCGCCATCGCCGCCAGCGCCGCGTCGTCGCGATCGCCACCGGTGCCGAGCACGATGGCGCGCCGCGCGGCGGGCATCGCCTGCACCACGTCGGCGAGCGCGCGCACGCCCTGCGCGTTGTGGGCGTAGTCGACGATGACCTGCACGCCATCGCGCTCGAAGCGCATCAGGCGCCCGGGATTGTCGCGCGGATCGGCGCCGAAGCGACCGAGCGCGCGCGCGATCGTCGCGTCGCCGACGCCGAGCACGTGTGCGGCGGCGGCGGCGCAGAGGGCGTTGAGCACGTTGTGCCAGGCGGCGCCGCCGACGGTGGCCGGCACCGACGCCACCGCGATGATCGGGCGCCACGCGCCGTTCGCGTGCAGCGCGATCGCGCCATCGAGCACCGCCGCCGCCATGCCGCCATCGTGCACGTGCGCGGCGAGCGCTGGCTCGTGCGGATCACGCGCGATCCAGCACAGCCGCTGCGCGCGCGCCGGTGCGAGCCGGCGGAGCGCCTCGACCTCGGCGTTGACCACCAGCACGCCGAGCGACCCGAGCGCACGCGCGACGACGAGCTTGGCCTCGGCCAGCTCGTCGAGCGTGGTGATGCCGTAGCCGCCGAGGTGATCGGCGGCGAGCGTCGTGACCACGGCCACGTCGGCGCGCTGCATGGCGAGGCCACGTCGCAGTATGCCGCCGCGCGCGGTCTCGAGCACCGCGGCGGTCGTGCGCGGGTCGCCGAGCGCGAGGCGTGCGCCGTGCGGGCCGCTCAGGTCGCCCGTGTCGAGCACCGTCTCGCCGACCTGCACCGCGTCGGTCGTCGAGCGCCCGACGACGTGGCCCGCCGCGGCGAGGATCGCGGCCAGCATGCGCACCGTCGTCGTCTTGCCGTTGCTCCCGGTGACGAGCGCGGTCGGCACGTCGCCAAGCGTCT
>JALOPO010000398.1 GCA_025453855.1 Gemmatimonadaceae bacterium | reverse complement strand
GTCGCCGCCTGCCTCGATGCGGCGCTGCGCGGGCAGGACATGTCGCTCGCCGATGCGCTGGCCTACGAGGCGACGCAGTTCGGCGCGCTCGCCGCCACCGACGACGTGCGCGAGGGGATGCAGGCCTTCCTCGGCAAGCGCGCCCCGAGCTTCACGGGACGCTGACCGCGCACGACGGCGTCGCGAGGCCGGTGGCGCCCGATGCGCCGGCGCCCGCGCCACGGCTGCACGTGGCGCGGCTCGCGCTGCGCGACTGGCGGAACTACGACGCGGCCGCGCTCGCGCTCCCGCCGGCGGGGCTCGCCCTCGTCGGCGACAACGGCCAGGGAAAGACGAACGTCCTCGAGGCGCTCTACTACCTGAACCTCTTCCGCAGCGTGCGCGCCGCACGCGACCGCGAACTGGTGCGCTTCGGCGCGCCGGCGTTCCATGTGAGCGCGGAGGTGGAGGGGTCGCCGCGCCACTGCCTGCGCGTGGGGGTGGGCTACGAGAGCGCGTCGCAGCGCAAGAAGGTGACGCTCGACGGCGTGGAGGTGACGCGACTGAGCGACGCCGTGGGCGCGGTGCCGAGCGTCCTGTTGTCACCCGACGACGTGCAGCTCGTGCGCGGTGCCCCGGGCGAACGACGCCGCTACCTCGACGTGGCGCTCTCGCTTACCGATCGCCGCTACCTGCACGCCCTGCAGCGCTACCGGCACGCGCTCGCGCAGCGCAACGCGGCGCTGCGCGCGGCGCTCGGCCGCATCGACGACGCCGCGCTCGCGTCGGCCGCGGTCTTCGAGCCGACGCTGGCCGAGAGCGGCGCGCTCCTGCTCGCGCGACGGCAGGCGTGGGTGGAGCGTGCCGCGCCGCGCTACGACGCCCTGCTGGCGGCGATCGGCGAACGCGCACCGGTGAAGCTCGCACTGCGCCGGTTCGGCGCCGGCGAGACGGACGAGGCGGCGCTGTCGCGCGCGCTCGCCGACTCGCTCGCGAGCCACCGGGCGAGCGACGCGCGTCGCGGCACGACGCACGGTGGCCCGCATCGCGACGACGTGCAGCTCCTGCTCGACGGGCGTGACCTGCGGAGCTTCGGGAGCGCGGGGCAGCAGCGGAGCGCGGCGCTCGCGCTGCGCGTGCTCGAGGCGGAGCTGCTGCGCGATGGACTGGGCGTCGCCCCGCTCCTCCTGCTCGACGATCCCTTCGCGGAGCTCGATGCGGGGCGTGCCGCGCGCATCCTCGCGCTGCTCGGCGACCGCGAGCTGGGGCAGGTCGTGCTGGCGGTGCCGCGCGGCGAGGACGTGCCGCGTGCGCTCGGCCACCTGGCGACGGTGCCGGTGCACGGGGGCGCGCTGCACGCGGACTGAGCGGCGCGCGCCGCGCCGTTCGGGGAGAGCGGCACCATGATGCCGGGGGCCCGCTCCCCCAGGGTGCACGTAGCTTGTGCCCATGGCTCGCGACGCCGACGACGATCCGCTTCGCCCCCCCGAACCGCGCCCGCGCGATGTGCAGGCCGACGCCGAGGCGCGTGCCCGTGGGCTGCGCCCGCTGCGTGGCGATGCGAGCCGGCGCGGGCGTCCGCAGCCGCTCGGCCGTGTGCTCGACGAGGTGCTCTCACGGAGCGGGCTCGGGGCGCGCGTGGTGCAGTCGCAGGCGGTGGCCGACTGGGCGTCCGTGGTCGGCCCCGGGATCGCGCGGGTGAGCGAGGCGCTCTGGGTGACGGGCGAGGGGGTGCTGGTGGTGCGGGTCGCGACGGCGGCATGGCGGGCGGAGCTGAGCCTGCTCGGCCCCGAGTTGTTGGGGCGGCTGAACGCGGTGCCGGGGCGGGCGCCGCTGACGGGGCTGCGGTTCGTGCACGGGGCGGCCGGCGCCTGGCGGTAAGCTGTTGCGCGGCATGCAGTTACCGGCACGTATCGGACTTGCATCCGGGCTCCCGACCGGCTACATTCCGGGGTCGCGGGCAGGAAAGCATTCGGGATAGTTTCGGGCCCGCCGTCCCACACGAGGCGACCGCACATGTCGAGCAGCAAGCAGCCCGCCGCCTATACCGGCGAGTCGATCCAGGTTCTCGAGGGGCTCGAGGCCGTCCGCAAGCGTCCCGGGATGTACATCGGGTCGACGGGGAGCCGCGGCCTGCACCATCTCGTCTACGAGGTGGTGGACAACTCGATCGACGAGGCGCTGGCCGGCTACGCCTCGAAGGTGGCGGTGACGATCCACCCCGACGACTCGATCACGGTGGTCGACGACGGGCGCGGGATCCCGGTCGACCTGCACCCGACGCAGAAGCTGCCGGCGGTGGAGGTGGCGCTCACGGTGCTGCACGCGGGCGGCAAGTTCGACAAGAACAGCTACAAGGTGTCGGGCGGGCTGCACGGCGTGGGGGTGAGCTGCGTGAACGCGCTCTCCGAGACGCTCAAGGTCTGGGTGTGCCGCGACGGGAAGGAGCACTACATGGACTTCTCGCGCGGCAAGACGACGACCAAGCTCAAGGTGCTGCGCGAGGTGCCGAAGAAGACGACCGGCACGACGGTCTGGTTCAAGCCCGACGACCAGATCTTCACCGAGCTGCGCTACGACTACGCGACCCTCGCCAACCGGCTGCGCGAGCTGGCGTTCCTGAACAAGGGCGTGACGATCATCCTCCGGGACGAGCGCGAGGGGCAGGAGAAGCAGGAGACCTTCCACGCCGAGGGCGGGCTGCGGGAGATGGTCAAGTTCCTGAACTCGCAGCGCAAGGCGCTGCAGTACAACGACAGCTACGCCGACTCGGTCTTCTCGTTCGTGAACAACATCAACACGCACGAGGGCGGGACGCACCTGAGCGGCTTCAAGAGCGCGCTCACGAGCGTGATCAACAAGTACATCGAGAAGTCGACGGCGCTCAACAAGAAGGACAAGGACATCAAGCTCACCGGCGACGACGTGCGCGAGGGGCTGGCGGCGGTGCTCTCGGTGAAGGTGCACGAGCCGCAGTTCGAGGGGCAGACCAAGACGAAGCTCGGCAACCCCTCGGTGGAGGGGATCGTGCGCTCGGTGGTGAACGAGCACCTGGCGACCTTCCTCGAGGAGCACCCGAAGATCGGGAACGTGATCATCGAGAAGGCGGTGAGCGCGGCGCGGGCGCGCGAGGCGGCACGCAAGGCGCGCGACCTGACGCGCAAGAAGAACGCGCTCGATGTCGGCAACCTCCCCGGCAAGCTCGCCGACTGCTCGCTCTCCGACCCGGCGATGTGCGAGCTCTACCTGGTCGAGGGCGACTCGGCCGGCGGCTCGGCCAAGCAGGGGCGCAACCGCCAGTTCCAGGCGATCCTCCCGCTCCGCGGCAAGATCATCAACGTGGAGAAGGCGCGCATCGACAAGGTGCTCTCCAACGAGGAGATCCGGACGATCATCACCGCGATCGGCTCGGGGATCAAGGAGGAGTTCGCGCTCGACAAGACGCGCTACCACAAGATCATCATCATGACCGATGCGGACGTCGACGGCGCCCACATCCGCACGCTCCTCCTGACCTTCTTCTTCCGCCAGATGCCGGAGCTGATCGACGCCGGCTTCGTCTACATCGCGCAGCCGCCGCTCTACCGCGTGGCGCGGGCCAAGGAGGAGTTCTACGCCTACGACGAGAAGGAGCGCGACGAGTACGT
>JALOPO010000029.1 GCA_025453855.1 Gemmatimonadaceae bacterium | reverse complement strand
CACGCACCGACAGCACGCACCAGAGCACTCCCGCCTCGTTACTGATGAGCCGGCAAGCAAGCAGGTACTTGCTTTGGACCAAGCGGTCGCACACATTGGCCCGCCATGGATGTCCGTGAGAAGATCCTCGAGGCGGCCGTCGCCGCCTACAGCGAATACGGCTTCGGCGCCACCACGCGCCGCGTCGCCGACCTCGCCGGCGTGAACGAGGTCACGCTCTTCCGCCACTTCGGCTCCAAGAGCGCCCTCATGGACGAGGCGCTCGAATGGTTCCTCACGCGCCTCAGCCGCGCCGACGACCAGCTTCCCGAGCTCCCCGTCGCGCCGGCCGAGGAGCTCTACCGCTGGGCCCGCGGGCTGCACGACCGCCTCTTCGCCGCCCGCCACTTCCTCCGTCGCGCCATGGGCGCCATCGAGACGCGGCAGCACGAGGCCGCCGAAGCGATGAAGGCCTCCATGTGCGCCGAACAGGACCTCGAGCGCTACGTCGCCGCACTCGAGGCGCACCACTGGTTCGGCACCATCCCTGTCACCGCCGAGGATCGCCCCGCGTACGTCTCCGCGGCGCAGGGGATGCTCTTCGGCGGCCTGTTCGGCGACGCGCTCTGGCGCGACCTCATGCCGGCCGACGTCTTCCCCTTCGACGTCGACACCAGCGTCCGCCAGACCGTCCGCGTCTTCTGCGTCGCACTCGCCCTGCGCGACCCGTCGCACCACGCCGCGCTGCTCGCCACCGGCACCACCGTCGCGGACGTCGCCGTCCCCTCCAGCTCCCCCCTGTCGTGACCCGTCTGTCCTCCGCGCCGTCGCGCCGCCGACGGCTGCCCCTGCGCGCCGCCGCCCTCGTCGTCGCGACTTCGCTCCCCACGCTCGCGCACGCGCAGCAGCCGTCCGCGACCGGCGGGCCGGCGCTCCGGCCGCTCAGCATCGAGGACGCCTTCCGCCTCGCCGAGACGGCCAGCGAACCGGTGCGCATCTCCGAGGCCGCGCTCCTGCGCGCGCGCGGCCAGGTGAAGCAGGCGCGCTCGACGGTGCTCCCGCAGGTCACCGCCACCGCCGGCATCCAGCGGCTCCTGCAGAACCAGTTCGACGCGATCACGCGCCGCTTCGCCGACCCCAACGCGCCGCCGCCGGTCGATACCGGAGGGCAGCAGACCAACCCGATCCAGCTCCTCTTCGCGAGCCCGAACACCTGGACCGTCTCGCTCCAGGCGTCGCAGCCGCTCTTTCTCGATCGCCGCCTCACCATCGCCGCCAGCACCGCGCGCGCCGTCGAGGACGTGGCGCGCCTCGGCCTGCGCTCGGCGCGTGCGCAGCTGCGCTACGACGTCGCCAGCGCCTACTTCGACGCCGTCGTCGCCGAGCGCTCGCGCCAGCTCGCCGAGAGCTCGCTCGTGCAGACCGAGCGCACCTTCCGCCAGGCGTCGCTGCAGAAGCGCGTCGGCACGGTGGCCGAGTTCGACCAGCTCCGCGCGCAGGTCTCGCGCGATGCGCAGCGCCCGCTGGTGATCCAGGCCACGCAGCAGCGCGACATCGCCTACATCCGCCTGCGCCAGCTCCTCGACCTCCCGCTCACGCAGCCGATCGAGCTCGTGACCGCGATCCAGGACGCCGAGATGGACCGGGCGCTCGCCGCCTCGCGCCTCGACACCGAGGCGCGACCGAGCGCCGGCGCCGGCCTCGTGGGGGTGACGCTCGACGCCACGCCCACGCTCGCGCAGCGCGACACGCAGCCCGAGCAGCGCACCGCCGTACGCCAGGCCGCGCTCAGCGTGCAGACGCAGCAGGCAGCGCTCACCGCCGCCCGGCTCGAGCGCGCGCCGGCCTTCCAGCTGAGCACCAACTACTCGCGCTTCGCGTACCAGCCGAACAACAACTTCCTCCCCAACAGCTTCCGCGACTTCTTCCCGAACTGGACGGTGACCTTCGGGCTCTCCATCCCGGTCTGGACGAGCGGGCGCATCAGCGGCTCGATCATGCAGGCCGAGGCCAACGTCGCCGAAGCCAAGGCCCGCCTCGTGCAGGCCCGGGACGCGGCGGCGGTGGACGTGGAGCTGGCGCTCACCTCGCTCCGCCAGGCGGAGGCGACGTGGCTCGCCAGCGAGGGGACGCTCACCCAGGCCGCGCGCGCACTCCAGATCGCCGAAGTGCGTTATGGCAACGGCGTGAGCACCCAGCTCGAGGTGGACGACGTGCGCAACCTGGCGCTGCAGGCGGGGATCAACCGGCTGCAGGCCGCACGCGATCTCCAGCTCGCGCGACTCCGGCTCTCGCTGCTGCGCGACCTCCCCATCGGGGCGGGGGGCGGCGCGGTCGTCGCGGGGTCGGCCCAGAACACCTTCAACACCGGCGTCGGCGCGACCGTCACGACGCCGTCGCAGACGCAGCGCCCCGGCACCGGTGGCGCGCAGGGCGCGGGCGCACTCGGCGGCCGCAACTGACGAGACCGACTCTCATGACTTCGCACAGCTTCCGCGTCGTGCGCCACGCGCGCACCGCCTCCGCCCTCGCCGTTGCGGCGACCATCCTCGCCGCCTGCGGTGGCTCCAAGGCGGCACCCGACGCCGCCGCGCAGCGCCCCGTCACCACCATCGGCCCCGAGAACGTCGTCGTCGCCGACACGATGCGCCTCGAGAGCGGCCCGCAGCTCTCCGGCGAGCTCGCCGCCGAGCGCAGCGCCTCGGTGCGCGCCGAGGTCGCGGGGAGCGTCGTCGAGACCTACGTCGAGGCGGGGCAGGCGGTCACCGCCGGCCAGCGCCTCGCGCGCATCGACGCCACCGCGATCAACGCCGCGGCCTTCGGCGCGCAGAGCGCCGTCACCTCGGCCGATGCGCAGGCGGCGCAGGCGCGCCGCGAGGTGGAGCGCGCCGAGACGCTCAACAAGGCCGGCGCGATCAGCGATCGCGATCTCGAGAACGCGCGCAACGCGGCCACCGCCGCCACCGCGCAGCTCGCGAACGCGCGCGCGCAGGCCGCGGCCGCCAACAAGCAGCTCCGCAGTGCGGGAGTGGTCGCACCGTTCACGGGGATCGTCGCGCAGCGCCAGGTGAGCGCGGGTGACGTCGTCACGCCCGGCACGCCGCTCTTCGTGATCGTCGATCCGCGCAGCATGCGCCTGCAGGCGAGCATCCCCGCCGCGCGTCTGGGCGAGGTGAAGGTCGGCATGCCGGTGCACTTCACCGTCACCGGCTACGGCGATCGCCGCTTCGAGGGGAAGGTGACGCGCATCGCGCCGGTCGCCGATCCGGCCACGCGACAGGTGCAGATCATCGCCGCGATCCCGAACGCCGGCAACACGCTCGTGGGCGGCCTCTTCGCCGACGGGCGCGTGGCCAGCACGGCGCGCTCGGCGCTCGTGGTGCCGGCGACGGCCGTCGATCAGCGCGGGCCCGCGCCGGTGGTGACGCGGCTCCGCAACGGGCGCACGGAAGTGGTGAACGTGACGCTCGGCATCCGCGACGACGCGCGCGAGCGCTACGAGGTGACGGGCGGCATCCAGCGCGGCGACACGCTCCTCGCGGGGGCCGCGATGGGCATCGGCAACGGCGTCACGGTCCGCGTGTCCGCCGTCAGCGACCGGGCCACCACGTCGTCGGCGGCGCCGGCGACACCGGCCCGCGGCAACTGATCGACAGCAGAGGCGACTCCCCATGTGGATCTCCGATTTCGCCATCCGGCGGCCGCTCATCACCATCGTCAGCATGCTCGTGCTGGTGGTCTTCGGCCTCGTCTCGTACTTCCAACTCAAGACCGACGAGTTCCCCGAGGTCACGCCGCCGATCGTCGTGACGACGATCGTCTATCCCGGCGCGAGCCCCGACCAGGTCGAGCGCGAGATCCTCGAGCCGGTCGAGGAGGCGATCCAGGGGATCTCCGGCGTCGACAAGGTCTTCGGCGACGCGCGCGACGGCTTCGCCTCGATCACCACCTTCTTCCTCTACAGCAAGGACCTGCAGGAGGCGACGCAGGAGATCCGCGACGCCATCGCGCTCAAGCGCAACGACCTGCCCGACGAGATGAAGGAGCCGGTGATCCAGAAGCTCAATCCCACGGATCGCCCCATCGTGCAGGTCTCGCTCTCGAGCGCGACGCTCACCGCGCCGCAGCTCACGCTCATCGCCGACCCTGGGATCACGCGCGAGCTGCGGAGCATCGCCGGCGTGGCCAAGGTCGAGGTGGCCGGCGGCGTGAAGCGCGAGATGATGGTCCAGCTCCGCCCCGAGGCGCTGCAGTCGTACAACGTCAGCGTGGGCGAGGTGCTCGTCGCGCTGCAGCAGCAGAACCTCGCCGTGCCGGTCGGCAACCTCGAGGGGACGCTCGACGAGCGCACCATCCGCCTCAAGGGGCGCCTCGACGACGCGCAGGACTTCACCAACATCGCCGTCGCGCAGCGCAACGGGACGCTCATCCGCCTCGGCCAGCTCGCCGACGTGAAGGACGGCACCGAGGAGCAGCGCACGCTCGCCCTGCTCGACGGGCGCGAGTCGGTGGGGCTCCTCATCACCAAGTCCAAGGGGTTCAGCACCACCGAGGTGAGCGCCAAGGTGCAGGCCGCGCTCGACCGCGTGAAGGAGCGGCTTCCGGCGGGCGTCGCGATGACGCTCGTCAACGACTCGGGCGAGCGCGTCGAGAACAGCGTGAACAACGTCACCTCGACGATCATCGAGGGGGCGATCCTCACCGTCCTCGTCGTCTTCCTCTTCCTGAACTCGTGGCGCTCGACCGTCATCACCGGGCTCGCGCTCCCCGTGTCGGTGCTCGCCAGCTTCATCGCGGTGCTCGCGTTCGGCTTCACGCTGAACACGATGTCGCTGCTCGGCCTCTCGCTCGCCATCGGCATCCTGATCGACGACGCGATCGTGGTGCGCGAGAACATCGTGCGCCACGTGGAGATGGGGAAGGACCACTACACCGCCGCGCGCGAGGGGACGGCCGAGATCGGGCTCGCGGTCGCGGCCACCACCTTCTCGATCGTCGCCGTCTTCTTCCCCATCGGCTTCCTGAACGGCGAGGCGGGGCAGTGGTTCAAGCCCTTCGCGCTGACGATCGTCTGCTCGGTGCTCGTCTCGCTCTTCGTCAGCTTCTCGCTCGACCCGATGCTCAGCGCCTACTGGCCCGACCCGCACAAGGCCGAGCACGAGAAGTGGTGGATCACGAAGCAGCTCGACCGGTTCAACCGCTGGTTCGACGGCCTCGCGCACCGCTACCGCAGCGTGATCGCGTGGGCGCTCGACCATCGCCTGGCGATGTCGGTGCTCGCGATCGGCGCCTTCCTCAGCGCCTTCGAGCTCCCGGCGAACGGCATCATCGGCTTCGCCATCAGCTTCGGCGGCGTCCTGCTCGCGGCGTGGGCCGCGGCGAGGCAACGCTGGTACGCGAACCCCGTGCGCATCGCCGGCTTCGCGGTCGGCATCCTCCTCCCGTTCTTCACCTTCGGTGCCCTCGGCACCGTCATGGAGCGGGCGGTCGGCAAGGAGCGCGCGACCGAGCTCCTCGCCGTCGGCAAGCTGGGCTCCACCTTCTTCCCGGGCGAGGACAACGGCGTCGTCTTCATCAAGGTCGAGACGCCCCCGGGCTCGAACCTCGACTACATGCGGCTCAAGGTGGCCGAGATGCAGCGCCTCGTGAAGCAGTATCCCGAGGTCCGCTTCTCGCTCGCCACCATCGGCGGCGCTTCGGGGGCGGTCGACGAGGCCAACATCCTCGTGCGCCTCCTCAAGAAGACCGAGCGCGCGAAGCAGGGGCTGCGCACCGCCGAGGAGCTCGAGCTCCTCATGCGGCGCGACGCGTCGACCATCGGTGGCGCCCGCATCGCCGTCACCACCAACGACTTCCAGGGCGACCAGAAGCAGGTGCAGCTGCAGTTCCGCGGCCGTGACGGCAAGGCGCTCCTCGACTACGCCAACCGGATCCTGCCGAAGATCGAGCAGGTGAAGGGCGCCGTCGACGTCTCGCTCTCCTCCAAGGGGCAGAAGCCGGAGCTCACCGTGCAGGTCGATCGCGGCCTCGCCGGCTCGCTCGGCATCACCGTCGGGCAGGTCGCGCAGTCGCTGCGCCCCGCCTTCGCCGGCGTGGAGGCGGGCGACTGGGTCGATCCCATGGGCGAGACGCGCAAGGTGCGACTCCGCTTCGCCCCCGAATACCGCGAGCGCGTCGCCGACCTCGCCAACCTCCCGATCCTCGTCCCCGGCCGCAACGGCGCCTCGAGCAGCACGATCCCGCTCAGCCAGGTGGCGCAGGTGCAGCAGGGGCTCGGCCCCGCGATCATCAACCATCGCGATCGCGACAAGCTCGTCACGCTCGGCGCCAACACCGCCGGTCGTCCGCTGAGCGAAGTGGTGCGGGACATCGAGGCGGTCATCGCCGCCGACCCGCTCCCGGCCGGCGTGCGCCTCACGCAGGGCGGCGAGACCGAGAGCCAGAACGAGGTCTTCGGCCAGATCCTGATCGCGCTCGGCGTGGCGATCATGATGATGTACCTGATCCTCGTGGTGCAGTTCGGGAGCTTCCTCGACCCGATCGCGATCCTCGTCTCGCTCCCGCTCTCGATGATCGGCGTCTTCGGTGCGCTCGTCATCGCCGGGAGCACGATCAACCTCATGTCGCTCATCGGCGTGATCCTCCTCTGCGGGATCGTCGCCAAGAACGCCATCCTCCTCATCGACTTCGCCAAGTGGAGCCGCGAGGAGCGGGGGACGCGGTTGCGCGAGGCGCTCATCGAGGCCGGCGCGATCCGTCTGCGCCCGATCCTCATGACGACCTTCGCGCTCGTCGCCGGCATGATCCCCGTCGCACTCGGCAGCGGCGAGGGGGCGAGCTTCCGCAAGCCGCTCGGCATCGCGGTGATCGGCGGCGTGATCACCAGCACGCTCCTCACGCTGCTCGTGATCCCGACCGTCTACGAGGTGCTCGACGGCTTCCGCCTCCGCATGTCGCGCCTGCTCGGCTTCAAGGCGCCGCAGACGGCGGAGCACCCGATTCCCACGGGCATCACGCCGACGCCGGTGGCCGGCGACTGAGGCAGGGCCGCGCGTGGTCGCGGCGTCGGTCGCGGTGGACGGCACCCGATCGGCGACCGCGGCCACGGGTCGGCGTGCGCCGACCACGCGATGTCATGTACGACGAGGGCGACGGGCCGCGGTGGCCCGTCGCCCTCGTCGTTGCGGTATGTCGGATGGTGTCGCCGACTCAGAAGAAGACGGCGGCGTGCAGGCGGACGAGGGAGAAGTTCACCTGCGTGCCGTCGCGGAAGCCGCCGTCGTTGATCCCGACGCGAAGCGACGCGGTGGCCCCGAGGCTCACGTTCCGCGTGAAGAACCAGGCCGCGCCCCCCTCGCCGTACACGCCGACCGACGTCGAACGCGTGCCGTTGAAGTCGCCGTTGAAGAGCTGGACGCCGCCACCGAGGATCGGGCGCAGCTTGCCCGGGCGCATCGCGTAGCGACGGAGCCCGAACTGTGCGCCGATCGAGGTGAAGTCCTGCTGCACGTCGGCATTCCCGCCGAAGACGAGCGAGAGCGTGGGCGTCGCGAAGTAGATCAGGTTGGCGCCGCCGACGGCGAGCGCGTTCAGCGAGCCGGTCGTGACTTCGGCCCCCCAGGTCCCCTTGGGCGGCGTGAGCTCCTGCGCCGCGAGCAGCGATGGCGCGGCGGCGGTGAGCGCGGCAAAGGCGGTGGTGAGGGCGAAGCGGCGGAACGGACGGAGCATCGGCATGCAGCGCTCGGGGCGGTGGTGATGCCCGGACGCAGTCGCCGCCCACGTGCGGCGACCCCGACCGGGACACCGGACGATGGGGTCCGGACGGGGCCGCTGCATGAGACGAATCTCATGATCGCGCCTGCGATACGACCCGCGTCACCGGGGTGACGCGGGTCGCGCGGACGCCAGCGCGGAGCGTGCTCCGCGATAACCGATCAGAAGTAGACGGCGGCGATCAGGCGGGCGAGCGTGCCGCGGAAGCGCACGGTGTTCTGGCCGAGGTTGTTGTCCTGCGTGATGTTCACCTCGCCCACCGCGCCCAGGCTGAAGTGCGGCGAGAAGAAGTACGCCGCCCCCGCCTCGCCGTAGAGGCCGAGCGAGGTGTCGTTGCCGAAGTCGCCGCCCTGGTCGATGACGTTGGCGATCAGGCCGCCGCCGATGATCGGGCGGATCGGGCCGGAGCGCACCGCGAAGCGGCGCACGCCGAGGCGGAGGTTGAAGGCATTCGAGACATCGTCGCCGCTGCCGACGAGCGCCCCGCCGCCGACCACGATCGCGAGCGAGGGCGACATGAAGCGGAGCAGGTTGGCCGAGGGCGCCCGGACGTCGAGCGAAGCGCTGGTCGCCTCGGCGCCCCACGTCCCTTCCTTCGGTGCGTTCGGGTCGGCGGCGGGCTTCGCCTTCACCGGCTCCGGAGTCGGCCGGGCGGGCTCGGCCGGGCGGGACGGCTCCTGGCGGGGCGTGGGCGCCGGCGGTGCCGGCTGGCTCCCGGGGCGCGCCTGCGCGGCGAGCGGCGCCGCGACCAGGGCGGCAAGGAGAAGGGACGTGTTCACGGACTGTCGGCCGAGCGACATCAGGCAACCCTCGTCGGTTGGAAGACGCGCCATCGAAAGGATGAGGCGAGCTGTGGATGGCGAGCGGCGGCAAGATACCGGGCGCATCCATCCCCAGCGCGGGACGCACGGCGGGGGGTGGCGGTCACCCCTGACCCCCGGTGCCAGGCACCTCTGTCCCCGCCCGATGTCGCGCGTGCCCTGCTCGTCTGCTCGCCGGCGCCCCCTCGGTGTCAGGCACCTCTGTCCCCGCTCGATGTCGCGCGTGCCCCGCCCCCTGGGTGCCAGGCACCTCTGTCCCCGCTCATGTCGCGCGTGCCCCGCTCGTCTGCTCGCCGGTACCCAACGACACCGCGCGAGGCAGGGGACAGAGGTGCCTGGCACCGAGGGGCGCCGGGGGCGGGTCGGCGACAGTCCCGCTCGCCCGCCACCCCCCGCAACTTTCCGCCGCCCCGACGCACCCTCCCCGCACCCGGACCTTCCGTGTTCTCCCGCGCCGCCATTCCGTGGGTCGCCCCGTTCGGCGTCTTCATCCTCCTCCTCGCCGGACTCAAGTCGCTCGCGATCCCGCAGCCGTGGGAGGCGCTCCTCTGGATCGTGATCCTCGTCGCGGTGATGTGGACGACCTCGCGCGACGTCATCGACCTGCGCCCGCGCCACGCCCTCGCCTCGATCGGCCTCGGCCTCGCCGTCTTCGCGCTCTGGATCGCCCCCGATGCCCTCGTCCCGGGGTGGCGCGAGCACTGGCTCTTCAGCAACGACATCGTCGGCCGCCCCACCGTCTCGCTCGACGACGCGGCGCGCCGCGACACGCTCACGCTCCTCCTCCGCGCCGCGCGCGCCGTGCTCCTCGTGCCGATCCTCGAGGAGCTCTTCTGGCGCGGCTGGCTCCCGCGCGTCATCGCCGATTCCGACGACTTCGAGCGCGTCCCCCTCGGCCGCTACACGCCGCTCGCCTTCTGGGCCACCGCGATCCTCTTCGCCAGCGAGCACGGCTCGTACTGGGAAGTCGGGCTCCTCTGCGGCATGATCTACAACTGGTGGATGATCCGCACGAAGTCGATCGCCGACCTGATCCTCACCCACGCCGTCACGAACGGCGCCCTGAGCGCGTACGTCGTGCTCACCGGGGAGTGGCAGTACTGGATGTGAGGGCACCCGCGAACGAGCACGTGGCCGGCTTCGTGCGCTTTGATTTCTTTGCTGAACAGCAGGGCGCTGCGCGCCGAGTTCCGGAGTTCGGGAGTTCAGGAGGACCACCGGTCGGACGCGATGGGCCGCCGTTCTCCAGAACTCCGAAACTCCGGAACTCGGCGCGCAGCGCCCAGCAGTTGACGCGCGCAGCGCGTTCCCCCGTCCCCGCACGCGAGGCTCGCTGATCGCCGACACGGTCACGCATCTTTCGCCTCCGCTCCCCGCACCATGAACCCGAACACGCACCGACGACGATGCCCCGCGCCGACGAGATCGACTATCGCCTGATCGGCGATGACCTGCAGGCCGTGATCGTGACGCTCGACCCCGGCGAGGCGGTGACCGCCGAGGCGGGGGCGATGATGTACATGGACGACGGCGTGCGCCTCATCACCACGCTCGACGCCAACAACCAGGGCGGCGGGCTGTTCGGGAAGCTCATGACCGGCGCCAAGCGCGTCCTGTCGGGCGACTCGTTCATGATCACGCTCTTCGTCAACGAGTCCACCCGCCGCCGCGACGTCGCCTTCGCGTCGCCGTTCCCGGGCAAGATCCAGCCGGTCGACCTCACCGACTGGGGCGGGACGATCATCGCGCAACGCGATGCCTTCCTCGCCGGCGCGCGCGGCCTCGACGTCTCGATCGCGCTGCAGCGCAAGCTCGGCGCCGGCTTCTTCGGCGGCGAGGGCTTCATCCTGCAGCGCATCACCGGCGATGGCCTCGCCTTCCTGCACGCCAGCGGGACGCTCGTGCAGCGCGACCTCGCGCCCGGCGAGGTGCTCCGCGTCGACACCGGCTGCTTCGTCGCCATGCAACCGAGCGTGCAGTACGACATCGAGATGGTGAGCGGCGTGAAGACCGCGCTCTTCGGCGGCGAGGGACTCTTCCTCGTGCGCCTCACCGGCCCCGGACGCATCGTCCTCCAGACGACCCCGCGCGCCGCGCACTCCTCGGGCTCCGGCGGCCCGCTCGGCTCCCTCGGCGGGATCTTCAACGACGAGTGAGCGCCGACGCGTCGCCGCCGTCCGACGCGCATGACGCTCGGACGGCGGAACGGCGGGCCGCGATGATGCGATGCTGCGCGGAGGACCGCGATGCACGGCAGGGCGATGACGACGATTGCGCGGCACCCGTCGCATCATGCACGCGTATCGGCACGTGAACTCCACTGGTTCATCGACACATCATCGCGCCGCATCGCGCACCCATCGCATCATCGCGGCCCGCCGTCCCGCCGGTCATCGCGCCGCGTCGCGCCCCCGTCGCATCATCGCGGCCCGCGGTCCCCTGCGCCGCACGTGCATCGCACGAACGGAAGGCAGCCTGGCATTCACCCGCCGAGCAGCGCCCACGCGCGCATGACGTGCTCGCGCGTGGTGCGCGCGTTCCC